>JAUVPB010000084.1 GCA_030598925.1 Actinomycetes bacterium | reverse complement strand
GTGGACGAAGCTGAGCAGCGTCGGCTAGAGCTTGCGAGCATGCCGGACCCGAGCTCAAGCGGCAGCTAGCAGAGATGCGGGCGAGGCTCAAGTTAGGGAAGCTCCCCGAGCAGACGGGCTAGGCCCCCGGAACCCCCTCCGCTGCGATTGCGTGGCGGGGCCCCTTTAGACGGTGCGCAACCGAGGCCCTCAGTAGCCCCCGGGTTTAAACCACCGGGTCCAGGTCGCGGTCTCATGCGTACGTGAGCGGAGGGAGCGTGTGCTTTAGACACCCCTCGGAAGCCACCGGTTTAAACACCCCGGCTTCGGCTCTCCGCCTCGTGCGTGAGGTGAGAGGGAGTGTGGTTATAGACACCCCTCGGGAGCCTCGGGTTTAAATGCCCCCGCTTCGATATCGCGTCTTACGCGCGTGCGAGGCGAGGAGGCTTGCCGCTTATAGACCCCTCCAGGCGCGGCCGAGTTTAGAAGCCCCGGCTTCGGCTCAGCGCTTCCGTGCACGCGAGGTGAGAGAGGCCGATCGTCCTAAGGTAGAGGCGAAGTGGAGATCACGATCCGAGACGCGAATCCGGAGGATGCCGACGCGGCGGCCGCCCTCTGCCTCGCGGACTCCTACGGCCACTTCCTTTCCGAGGAGGCCATGCGCCCGTGGATCGAGGACGGCGGGTTGACCGACAGCTACGTGCGCGGCAGCCTCTCCAACATGCTCGTAGCGGATGGAGGCGGCGAGGTTGCGGGCGTTTGCGTCGTGAAGGACGACCTCGTGGAGCTTCTGTGGGTGGGGGACGGTCTTCGCGGGAGCGGCATCGGGCGGAAGCTGATAGAGCAGGCCGATGTCCGGATTCGTGGTGGTGGATACTCCGTGGCGCGCCTGGAGTGTTTCGCGCAGAACGTGTGTGTCGCGTGTTGGGTTGGGTGTCTAGATGGTGGTTTCGATCGAGCGGATGCGGTCGAGTGTCTTGTCGTAGCGGGCCTCGTCATGGCCGGCGCCGCCCTTGGCGATGTCTCGGCCGCCTTTCTTGATGAAGAAGGTGTCGTCGCCGGTTTGGCCGAAGAGTTTGTCGCGTCCCGGGCCGCCTTTGAGTTCGTCGTCGCCGGGGCCGGCTTTGATGATGTCCGGGCCGCGCTGGCCGAACAGTTCGTCTTCGCCGGCTTGTCCGTGGATGCGGTCTTTGCCTTTGCCGCCTTTGACGACGTCGTCGCCTGGGCCGGCTTTGATCACGTCGTTGCCGGCGAGGCCGCGGATGATGTCGTCTCCGGCGAGGCCGCAGATCACGTCGCGGCCGGGGGTTCCGATCAGCACGTCGTCGCCGGGCGTTCCGACGATGGTGCACTTCGAGTTCCGAGTTGTCGGTGCGCTGTTCGTGGTCGGAGGCGTCGTCGCGTCGTTCGTTGCGGGCGGTTCTGGTTCGAGTTCGCCGGTGATCGGGAGTGGCTGCCAGCTAAGTGATCCGCCGGCGAGTTCGGGCGCCACGATCTCCCAAGTGCCCTTGCCGTCGGCGCCCATTACGTACATGCCGGGCGGCGCGAAGTCGGATCCAGTGCTGAAGGCGATCTGCCTTCCGTCGGGCGACCAGGTCGGGTCGAAGTTCGCGCCCGCTGAGGGCTTGGATGCGAGGCTCCGAGTGGCCACCGCCTCGCCGGGCCCGATGATCCCGTCGAATACGGGTGGCTTGAGCGTTCGTGTGAGCTGCTTCTTGTCGCTACCGTCAGGTGCCGCCGTGAAGAGGTGCCAACCCTGGTCTGGAACGATGGTCGTGTAGGCGACCCGTGAGCCATCGGGCGACCAGTCGAGGCCGGTCGAGATGCCCGCGAGGCTCGGCACGAGTTGCGGTGTCGTGCCATCTGGCGAGGCGAAATAGGTCGTCCAGTTCGAAGCCGACGGGTCGAAGCGATGGAAGGAGATCGTGCCCCCGTCGGGACTCCAGCTCGGCGACACGCCGTCCTGTGCGAGCGGGGCGATGCCCGAGCGGTCGGCGTTCATGGTGTAGATGTCGTAGGCGTGCTGCTTGCGACGATCGCTCCTGAAGGCGATCATCGAGCCGTCGGGCGACCAAACGGGTTGATCGTCCTGTGCCGCCGCACGCGTCAGTCGCGTCAGCTGGCTTCCGTCGGGATCGCTGACATAGATGTCGTGGTTCCGGGTATTCCCCGCGGTTGCGAGGGCCCCGGTGAACGCGATCTTGTCTCCCGACGGCGACCAGACCGGATCGCGAGCCCGCAACGTCCCTGCCGGGACCGGCGCGCCGCTCTCGTCGCGGAGAACAAGCCGCACCGGATCGGATCGGTCCGTCTTCGCCAGGTAGATGACCCCGTCCCTACCGAACGCAATCAGGCCGTTCTGGCCAGGCGTCGCCGCGCCCGAAGCAGAAGCTGACAGCAGCGCCATTAGGAACATCACGGTGAACGCTCTACACAGCCTCATGGTGTCTCCCCTTTCATCGCGGTAATCACACGATGCAAAGAGCCCCTCAAGACACGATCAAGAAACAGTCAAAGCCAGCCAGACAAACAAGCCGGGCTCCACGCCCACGTAGCCGACCACGACCAAAGCCTCGATCACCTAGACAACCAAGACGCGACCCCGGGGGCCGGACGGGGGACAAGCATCCGCTCCGTGCTCAGGCGACCCCGGCGTCTCGCGACGCCGGCTGACCAAACGGGCCCGGCCTGTTGGTGCGTTTGGCGGCGCGCTTAGGGCAGTGTCGGGAGCGAGGTCGCTCGGTCGGGGGCCGCTGGTGGCGCCTCGTGGCGCGCTTTGGCAAGGTTCGGCACGCTTATGGCACATTGGGGTCGCCCGTGGCGATCCACGCGGCTTGCTAGACGCGTCTCTCTCCGTATGAGTCTCCCTCCCTCCACGGGCGATGGCCAGCCAGCGCTTTCTTGTTGCGACGCCACGTCCCGAGATGTCCGGAGTTCGGTGTAAGTCTGGGGCTTGGTTAGCTGGCCTGGGTGGCTGGCGGAAATGGAGCCAAGGTGTCAGACGAGACGAGAGTGGAAGACGAACCCCGATCTCTCGCGGCGCGCGGACCGGTAAGAGCGGCCATAGTGGTGCAAGATCAAGCCGGCCTGAGCCTCACCGCCGCACAGATCGGCGGTGCGCCACCCTTGCCCTATTGCAACTCGGGCAACGACGGCTACGGAGCGGTTTCGACCCGGGCAGGGGCCCTTCTATACTGTGGCGTGCGGTTCAGAACCTCACCATATGACAGGCTGAAAACCCGCGCCAGGAGTGTGCCGAAATGCAGAATAGTCGGCGCATGAGGCATCTCGAGCCGAAGACAGTCATTGCTGCGCGGGCGGGGGCGTGAGCCGCTCCGGCGCACTTGCTGCGCTCGCCGAGCCGCTCTCGATCGTCGCGAGCGCGCTCGCGGGCGAAACGATCGACGTGAAGCTCGAGCGGCCTAGCGACCCGGATCACGGCGACTACGCGTCGACAGTCGCCCTCCAGCTCGCGAAGAAGCTGTCCCGGCCGCCGCGCGAAGTGGCCGGCGAGCTGGCGACGAGCATCGCCGGCGCTGACGCCCTCGCGACCGAGCCTGAGGTTGCGGGCCCCGGCTTTCTCAACCTGCGGGTCAGCGACGCCTGGTATCGGGACGCACTTGCGGAGCTGCTCGACGCCGCTGGCACGTATGGGGGCGGGAGCGCAGCGACCCGCGAGCGCGTACAGGTCGAGCTCGTCTCCGCCAATCCGACCGGCCCCCTCACGGTGGGCTCCGGGCGAAACGGCGCGTACGGCGACTCGGTTGCTCGTCTGCTCGAGTTCGCGGGGAACGACGTCGAGCGGGAGTACTACTACAACGACGCAGGCACTCAGATGGAGAGGTTTCGCGCGTCCGTGGATGCGCGGAGGCGCGGGGAGGAACCACCCGAGGACGGCTACCACGGCGACTACATCGCGGAGCTCGCGACAATCGACGGCGACCCTATTCCCGCAATGCTCGAACGAATCGAGCAGACGCTTGACCGGTTTAGGATCGGGATCGATACCTGGGCGCGTCAGAGCGAGCTCGAAATCGAGATACCGGCCGTCATCGACGAGCTCGACACGTACGAAGCCGACGGTGCGGTTTGGATCCGCTCAACCGAGTTCGGCGACGAGAAGGATCGGGTGCTGATCCGATCGCAGGACCGCGGCGGCCTCCCGACGTACGAGGCCGCTGATGCCGTCTACATGCGAAAGAAGTTTGAGCGTGGCTTCGATCGGCTCATCTACGTTCTGGGAGCCGATCATCACGGATACGTGCCGTGGCTAAAGGCGCTGGCCGCCGCCTGCGGGCGCGAGTCGGACGCCGCGGAGGTGTTGATCTATCAGCTGGTTCATCTCGTCGAGGCGGGAGAGGCCAAGCGCGTCTCCAAGCGGCGGGGGGACGTCGTTCTGCTTGACGAGCTCGTGGACGCCGTTGGTATCGACGCGGCTCGGTGGTACCTCGTGACGCGTGGGCATGACCAGGCGATCGAGATCGACGTCGAGCTAGCCGCCGAGAAGAGCAACAAGAATCCGGTGTACTACGTTCAGTACGTCCACGCACGCACTTCGGGCATCTTCCGCGAGGCGGAGGGCGCGCCCGTTGCGCCGGAGCCGTACGCGGGGATCGGTGACGCCGAGCGAGATCTGATCAAGCGGCTGGTCGAGTTTCCGGACATCGTGGCTGAGGCGACGGAGCGACGCGGGCCGCACGCCGTTCCGGTCTACGCCGTGCGGGTTGCCGACGACTTCCACCGTTTCTATCACCACCACAAGGTGCTCCAAACGCACTTCGACACCGTCACGCCGGAGCAGCAGCGCTTCCGTCTGGCCCTTTGTCGAGCGACGCAGCTCGTGACTGCGCGCTGCCTCGACCTCGTAGGCGTCGCCTCTCCAGCACGTATGTAGCGGCGCCGGCCCTCAGTGGTTTCGAATCTCGTGGAGGGCACGCACGAGCAGTGCGTCGATACGGAGGAAGTCGCCCGGACCTCCAAGCGACGGCCGGGCGGCGGTCGAGGAGAACGCGTCGGACACGGTGACCCGCACGTCGGGCGCAGCCCGCTCGAGGGACTCCGCCTGAGCGAGCGGGACGTTGGGGTCGTTAGCGGCTGCGGCCAACTCGACTCGAGACTGGAGACGTCTGGCGTTTGTGACCGGCGAGAGCAGCTCGATCGTCGTGCGGATGCTCGCGGGGAGCGCCGCGTACAGAGCGTCGTACGCCTCAGGGTCATCGTTTACGAGCAGATCGACGACTGCCTGAGCTTCAGGATCCAGCAGGCCAGGTGGGAGCTCCGCGAGAGCCGCGAACGTGTCGCCCGAGTCTTCGGCGAGAACCTCGTCGAGCTCGGTCGCGAGTAGGTCGCGGGTCGGGCCCGAGGGGAGCGCTTCGAGCAGCACGTCACTCGCGGTGCGGAGCAGTCCAGGCGGTACCGGAAGCTGTTCGAGTCCTTCGCTCGTGCGGTGGTAGCCGGTTGTCGCAAGCCGCCCCATCTCGACAAGGTCGGTGAGCGAGGAGACGGCCACGACGAGCGGCACGTTGGGCCCGAGCTGCGGGTCTTCTGCGGTCAGTAGCGCCAGCGTTCCGCCAAGGCCGAGGCCGAACAGCGATACCTCACCGTCGCGTGTTTCCGGCGCCCGCACCAGTGCTCGCGCCACGCGCAACACGTCGGTCCTGGCTTCGACGTTCAGATCGCCCCTCTCGGGGTCCGGGCTGTCGACGATCACGACGCGATGGCCGACGCGTCCAAGTCCCGCGGCCATCTCGAGAACGTCGGGATCGAAGCGGCCGGCCTCGGTCGCGCCGTTCAGGAGGACGATCGTGTGCCATGGCCCCTCGCCGGTCGGGTTGACCAGGGTCACGGGGGTGCCGGCGATTGTGGTGTCTACGAGGCGAGGCTGGTCGGTGAACTGGTGGGTTACCCACGACACGATCGGCACGTTGTACGCGGTCGCGAGTACACCCACGGTTCGTGCTTGTGCCGCAAGCCAGGGTCCGTAGACCAGGCCGAGCACGATGGCGGCGACGAGCAACCCGATCGCGACAAGTCGTAGCGGGCGCAGCAGCACGGCGAGTATCCACATTGGCTTGAACATGGCGTCGTTTCGTCTGGGCGTGCGGCTGGGCGCCGTCGGTCGACGGACGACTAGGATACGACCCCAGCATGGCCAAAGCTAGTCCCTCGACTCCGGGGCGCGACCTCGCGCTCGAGCTCGTACGAGTCACAGAGGTAGCGGGGCTCGCGGCCGGCAGGTGGATCGGGCGCGGTCGCAAGGAGGACGCGGACCAGGCAGCCGTGGACGCAATGCGCCTGATGCTCGACACCGTCACGATGGCCGGGACCGTCGTGATCGGGGAAGGCGAGAAGGACGAAGCACCGATGCTCTACAACGGAGAGAACGTCGGCGAGGGGCAGCCGCCTGATGTCGACGTTGCCGTGGATCCGCTCGAAGGAACCCGGCTCACGGCGCTTGGGCAACCGAACGCGATCGCGGTGATCGCGGTCGCAGAGACGGGCACGATGTTCTTCCCCGGCGCGGCCGTCTACATGGACAAGATTGCCTGCGGCCCAGCGCTGGCGGACGCCATCGATATCACGGCCACGCCGAACGAGAACATCCGCCGTGCGGCCGAGGCCAAGGGTGTGCAGCCGAGTGAGATCACGGTGATCGTGCTCGATCGCGACCGGAACCAGGGCCTCGTCGAGGACCTCCGTGCCTGTGGCGCGAAGGTCAACCTCATCACGGATGGTGACGTGGCACCCGCTATCGCCGCTGCGCGTCCGCAGGAGACAGGGGTCGACCTCCTGATGGGCATCGGTGGCACCCCCGAGGGTGTGATCGCAGCTGCGGTCGCCCGCTGTCTGGGCGGCAGGCTGCAGGGAGTCCTCTGGCCGCGCAACGCCGACGAGCGCCGGCAGCTCGTCGACGCGGGCTACGACCTCGACCGCGTGCTCGACGCCACGGATCTGGTGGGCGGCGACTCCGTCTTCGTCGCCGCGACCGGTGTCACGAACGGAGCGATGTTGCGGGGTGTGAGGTATGCAGACGGCGGAGCGTCCACCGACTCGATCGTGATGCGCACCGGCTCCGGGACGGTGCGTCGCACGCAGGCCGAGCACCTACCCGAGAAGATCAAACAGTTCGCGCCACCCTTGGCGCTTTAGCGCAAGAGCAGGAGGAAGCACATGCCGTTGGGCTATGACGAGAAGCTCTACATTCTCGCGTTCGATCATCGCGGGTCATTCGAGAAGATGTTCGGGATCACGGGTCGCGCGCCGACCGAGGATGAAACGGCTCGCATTCAGGACGCCAAGCGGCTGATCTTCGAGGGCTTCCAGCGAGCGATCGACGCGGGAGCGCCGAGAAGCGCTGCTGGCGTTCTCGTCGATGGCCAGTACGGACCCAGCGTTGCGCGAGACGCGAAGGCGGCTGGCTTCAACCTGGCAATGCCGGTCGAGAAGAGCGGCCAGGAGGAGTTCGACTTCGAGTATGGCGACGGGTTCGGCGAGAAGATCGAGGAGTACGATCCGACCTTCTCGAAGGTCCTCGTTCGCTACAACACCGAGGGAGATCAGGGCATGAACGAGCGCCAGTCCGGCCGGCTCAAGCGGCTCTCGGACTGGCTCCACGACAACGACCGCAAGTTCCTGTTCGAGCTGCTCGTGCCCGCGACGGACGCGCAGCTCTCTAGCGTCGGCGGTGACACGGAGCGGTACGACACCGAGGTTCGGCCCGGCCTCATGATGGAGGCGATCCGCGAGATCCAGGCGGCTGGCATCGAGCCGGACATCTGGAAGATCGAAGGCCTCGACTCTCGCGCCCATTGCAGCGAGATCGCTGAACTCGTCAGGGTCGACGGTCGCGACGCGGTTAGCTGCGTTGTGCTCGGGCGGGGGGCCTCTCATGCCAAGGTCGACGAGTGGCTCCGGGCTGGGTCAGGCTTGCCGGGCTACGTCGGTTTCGCCATCGGTCGCTCGATCTTCGGCGAGTCCGTGAAGGCTCTAGCCGGTGGCGAAGGCGACCGCGCTGCGGGAGTCCAGGCGATCGCCGACCTCTACCTGCGCTTCATCGACGTCTACGAATCAGCTTCCGCTTAGCGCTGGCACGCGCACCGTTGCCCCTGCGCCCGCGGCGCCGCGAGGGGTCATGAATGCCGGAATCAGCACCGCGACCGATGCCCCGGCTTCGCCTCGCAGTAGTTCGCCCCCCGTAGCCCCCCTCAGCGTACGGGCGCGGGCGGAGGGGATGCCGATAGGGCTCTCGCGTGCGTGAGGCGAGGGAGGGGCTGCTTATCGACACCCCCCTCGGAAGCTGCTGGTCACGGTGCGCCACGTCCCGTGGCCATTTCGAGCTGTAGCGCCGGGGGGAGCAGTGCGGGGTCGAATGCGTCGGGCGATGGGAGCTGGTCGCGGCGGCAGATGGCTCCGCCGATCGCGGCCTGTTCTGCTTTTACGGTGGCGTCGAGGAAGACCTCGCGTGTGGCTTCTTGAGCGAGGAAGCCGGCGAGCTGTTCGTGTAGTTGGCGGAGCTTCAGTTTGCGTAATGGCTTGGGTCTTCCTATGACCTGCACGACGAAGGTTCCTTCCGAGGTTCGGAGCTTGAGCCGAGCCCCTCTCCTGGCCTTGAAGATGCGCTTCGGCGCGCTGGCTGCGAGAGCGTGGCCTTGCTCGAGCCCTCCGAGCCAGGCTGGTGCGGGGTTGACGGTGACGCGTCGGGTGAGCTCGTTGGCGTGTTCGCGGTAGTAGGCGATCAGCATGCGTCGGGTGGGTGGAGCGAGGTCGATCGCTTCGAGGATGGCGCGCTGGCGTAGCTGGTCGGCGAGCAGGTTGCGGGCGAGTGGGAGCGGGATCCGGAGTCTGCGTAGCTCGCGTCGGTAGAGGCGGCGGCGCCCTTCGAACTCCCGCTCGATGATCGATCGCTCCGCCTTCAGGATCCGACGCCATTTGATCGCTACCTGTTTCGTCGCGACAAGGCGCGCGAGAAGCAGCCTGCTGGCGCTGGCCCGGTCGCCTGTCACCTTGACGTGTCGTTCGACTGCTGCGGTCTTGATCGTGCCGGCGGGTGTCGCGCATTCGACGCGGTCGGGGAGGATGATCTGGCCTTCGGTGAGTGACGCGTTGAAGTCGGCACCCGCGGCTGCGGGGCCATCACAAATTGTTTGGTCTCGTGTCCAGAGGTACACGCACGCGGCGGCGGGCTTGTCGGCGTCGGTGCTCTCGGGGCCGAACGTGCCCCAGCCCCACGACCACGCAGTCGCGAGCGAAAGCTCGGACGCGACCTCACGGGCCGCAAGCCCCTGGAGCTTCACGACCTCCAACCAGGACACGGTTGGTTGCAGGCCCTCCCTGCCAAACGCGCCGACGCGGGTCTGGAACCCGAGCATGATCCCGATGCGGCTCGGCGGTATGCCCAGTCGCCACAGCCGATCGACCTCGCGGCGAAGCGCGATCCGCGTCGTGCGGCTGGCGAGCAGCGGCCCCTGCGCCGCCAGATCGGGCGCAGTGAAGTAGACCTCGAGCACGATGTCGGCGTGCTGCGCGACGGCGCGCCACCAGTCGCCGGCTTCCCCCGCGGTCTCGAGAACGGCTCCGGCGAGACCTCCCGCCGGAGTCAGGAGGAACGGGCGGGCGCCGCGAGCGGCCAACCGCTCGAGGAACGCGAGCACGTCGGCCCTGTACTGGGCCGTCTCTGGCGACCAGGGAACCCTCGTACGGGCTCCCGCGAGCTCGTTGAGTGCGATCAAGGGCGTCGCGCATGCCGATGCCGCGACGGCGGCGTCGAAGAGCTTGTCGGCGGCGATACGAACCGCCTCAGGATCGGCGATCGGCGCCCTGGGAGTACCGGCAAACCGTTTTAGCTTCATCTCCCAGTACACCGTCTGCGCACCACGCTGGCGCAGAGCGAGCGAAACCGGGATGCCCTTGGTCGCGGCGATCACCCCGGGCCGACCGAACATGTCGAGTCGGAAATCGACCGAGCCGTCCGCGAAATCGATCCACAACGGCGACGCATCCGGCAACCCACACACCCCACCATGTGCATCCCCCGCCCGGACACCCGCCCCGACCAACACCAGCAAGACCAGGAAAGCAACTACACACCGTTGCCGGCAGCGTCGAGAATTGCGCGAGAGCCCCATTGGCGCAGTCCACGAATCGGTCTGTGCTTCTCTAGGCGGAGGTGGCATGTGTCAACGCCTGTCAGCAGTGGCTTCGCCCAGGCGCTTGGTGAACCCTACCGACGGACGCTTGCCTATAGACACCCATCAGCAGCCCCCGGTTTAAATATCCGGGGTTCGGCTTGGGTCTTACGTGCGCACGAGACGAGGGAGGGTGTGCTTCAGACACCCCTCGGAAGCTCGGGATGGCTCTCACGTGCGCGTGAGGAGAGGGTGGGTCGGTTCGCGTGCGTTATGCCGTGCTTCGCGCCGAGGCGAGCGAGGGCAGGCGATGGGTTGCTAGGCAGACCACTCTAGGATCACCTCGGGCAGTGGGCCGTCGGCGGGCTCCGTCATGTCGAT
>JAUVPB010000159.1 GCA_030598925.1 Actinomycetes bacterium | reverse complement strand
GGCTCCTGGACGATGTAGAGCGTCCCGCTGGCACGTGAGCGCCTGTTGTCGCCGAAGTCACCGATGTAGATCGTCGCCGCGGAGCCCGTGCCTGCACCGCTGGCCAGGTCCTCCCAGTCGACGTTCTGCGCGCCGCGCAGTCTGACCCGCGCGACGAGGCGGCCCTTACGATCGATGGCGTGCACGGCCGCGGCATGTCCCCCATCGTTCACAACCCAGAAGACGCCGGCGGCCCGCCTGCTCGCGACGATTCCCGACACCTCCGAGAGCTCGGCCGCACGAATCTGGCCGAGCCGCTTCGGCTCTCCGTATGCTGCTCGGCCATCGGCCACGCCAGCCGCACTCGCCAGACCCGCTAGTAGCGCCATCACGCCGGCGAGCCGCCCGTAGCTACCGCTCTCGCCGAGGCGTCGACTCAGCGCGGCTGAGGCCGAGATCACGCTGCGCGAGAGCGCCCGCGGCCGCCGCCCTGCGTCAGAACGGCCTCGACGGCCTCACCGACGCGGTCGACGAGGACGAACGTCAGTGCGTCGCGGACATCGGGCGGAAGATCTTCGAGGTCGCCCTCATTCTCATGCGGCAAGACCACTCGAGACACGCCGGCACGTTGGGCGGCGAGTACCTTCTCCTTGATGCCGCCGACCGGCAGCACCTGGCCCGTGAGCGTCAGCTCACCCGTCATCGCAACGTTCTTGGCGACGTTCCGCCCGCTAGTGAGCGACGCAATCGCCGCGGCCATTGTGATGCCGGCGGATGGGCCGTCTTTCGGCACGGCGCCGGCCGGAACGTGTATATGAAGATCGTGCTTCTCGAACCAGCCTTCGGCGACCAGACCAAGCTCCGGACCCCTCGAGCGCGCCCATGACAGGGCAGCTTCCGCCGATTCACGCATCACATCGCCGAGCTGCCCCGTAACGGTGAGCCGCCCCTTGCCGGACATGCCCGTCGCTTCGACGAACAGGATGTCGCCGCCGGCCGGTGTCCAGGCGAGCCCGGTGGCCACACCGGGCACGGTCGCCCGCTTGCGCGGCTCAGCCCGGAAGGTGGCCCTGCCGAGCGCCTCGCGGACCGCGGCCTCTCCCGCGCGCACCTGTTTCGTGGTGCCCTCAGCGACCCCGCGGGCCACCTTGCGGGCGACACCCGCGATCTGTCGCTCGAGGTTCCGCACGCCAGCCTCACGGGTGTACTCGCGGATGATCACGCGAAGAGCTTTCTCCGTGAACGTGAGCTGCCCCGACTCCAGGCCATGGCGTTCGAGCTGACGGGGCACGAGGTACCTCTTGGCGATCCCGAGCTTCTCTTCTTCCGTGTAGCCCGACAGCTGGAGCATCTCCATCCGGTCACGAAGCGGTGCAGGGATCGGCTCGAGCTGGTTCGCCGTGCAGATGAACAGGACGCGAGACAGATCGAACGGCAGATCGAGGTAGTGATCGCGATAGGTCGAGTGCTGCGCGGGATCGAGCACTTCGAGCATCGCGCTCGACGGATCTCCGCGAAAGTCCGAGCCCATCTTGTCGATCTCGTCGATCATGAAGACCGGGTTCGCAGTGCCCGCATCGCGCAGAGCGCGAATGACGGTGCCCGGCATGGCCCCTACGTAGGTCCGCCGGTGCCCCCTGATCTCCGCCTCGTCGCGTACACCCCCAACTGAGATCCTGATGAACTCACGGCCAAGCGCCCGCGCGACAGACTGACCGAGCGAGGTTTTGCCGACGCCCGGCGGGCCGACGAGACAGAGGATCTGCCCCTCCATGCTCTCCGTCAGCTTCGAGACCGCGAGAAACTCGATCACGCGCTCCTTGACCTTCTCGAGGTCGTAGTGATCCTCGTCGAGTACGTGCTGAGCATGCTTCAGATCGAGGTTGTCCTCCGTCGTGTCCAGCCAGGGAAGTTCGAGGATCCATTCGAGATAGGTACGGATCACGCTGTACTCGGGTGATGCGGCGGGCAGACTCGTGAGGCGGTCGAGCTCGCGTCGGGCCTGCTTCTCGGCGTGCTCGGGCAGCTCGGTCTCTTCAAGCCGCGCGCGCAGCTCGGCGAGCTCGGCCTGCTGCTCGTCTCCCTCACCGAGTTCCTCCTGGATCGCCTTGAGCTGCTGCCGGAGGAAGTACTCGCGCTGCGAGGTGTCCATGCTCTCCTGCACCTCAGCTTGGATCTTCGATCCAAGCTCGAAGATCTCGAGCTCGCGGCTGAGGATGACGGTGAGCCGCCGCAGCCTGGTCTCGACGTTGGCCTCTTCGAGCAGCGCCTGCTTCTCGTCGGTCGGGAGCCGAAGCGTCGCGGCAACCATGTTCGCGAGACTTCCAGGGGCATCGATGCTGGAGATTGCTACCCGCAGCTCGTCGGGCAGGTACGGGAGCAGTCCGATGATCTTCGCGAAGAGCGCCTCGACGTTCCGCGCGAGTGCTTCGACCTCGCGCGTCTCGGAGTCGGTATCCGGCTCAGCGACGAAGTGCCCGACGAGGTATGGATCGGTCTGCACGATCCGCTCGAGCCGGATTCGCTCGGTCGCCTGGGCCAGGATCCGCAGCGTTCCATCGGGCACCCGAATGAGCTTCTGAATCGAGCCGACCACGCCGACGTGGTAGACGTCGTCCGCCGACGCTGCCTCGTCCTCCTGAAGACGCCCGGCGACGAGCGCAATGGGTTTGTCGGCCTCGACAGCGTCGTCGACGAGCTGGATCGAGCGAGGCTGACCGATCGCGAGCGGTGTGAGCGAGTCGGGGAAGACAACCGTTTCGCGCAACGGCAGGATGGCGAGTGACTCGAGCGCCTCGGCGTCCAGACCCGCAGCTCCGGACGGATCGGCCTCAGACACATCGGCCACGGGGACCGTGGTCTCGACGTCGGCCGGGCTCACGGCGTGCGAGTCATTGTGATCGTGACGCTCCGGCGAGCGGTTGCGCGACTCACGACGGGAAGCGTGATCGCGAGCAGGCCGCGATCGAATCGAGCCGTTGCGGCGCCCGCGTCTACCTCCTCGGGTAGCTCGACCTGACGGCGGAACTCGCCGTGCTCGATCTCGAGCTGTATCACGCGCTGGCCTCCTGCCGGCCGGCGTCGGCGACCGGCCAAGACGAGCTGTCCGTCCGCGAGGGCGATCTCGACATCGTCGGGGTCAACCCCCGGCAACTCCACCACCACAACCAGGGCCGCTGGATCTGCCCGCCTGTAGACGTCAACCGCGGGGCGGAAGCCACCGCGATTGCCCATCGATCCCGGGAGCCGCAACAGCTCGCTGAAAGCTTCATCCATGGGTTGTTGCGGTCGGTCCGTGTCGCGGCGTTTCGTCACGCGATCATCGTATCCTGGTGCGCCGGCACCGCAACAGCACAACGCACGCGGGCTCGCGGTGGCACTTAGTGCCTGGAGCGAGGCGGAGCCACCGAAGTCTAGGCTGTCGCAGAAGCCCGTGGCCCAGATACACGACATCCTCGCGGAGTCGCAGTGCTATTCGTTCGAGTTCTTCCCGCCGAAGACAGACGAGGCCGCGCAGCAGCTCGAGTCGACGCTCCGCGAGCTCGAGCCGTTGAACCCGGGGTTCGTCTCGGTCACGTACGGCGCCGGCGGCTCGACGCGAGAGCGCACCCACAATCTCGTGCTGACGATCAACGACGGCACAACGATGACCGCGATGGCGCACCTCACCTGCGCCGCGCACACGCGAGCGGAGCTCGTCGAGATCGTCGAGCTCTATGGGAGCGCCGGCGTCGAGAATATCCTCGCGCTCGGTGGCGATCCGCCCAAGGATGACGGGCTGCAGCGCGGCGAGCTTACGTACGCATTCGAGCTCGTCGAGCTGATCCGCAGCGTTGGGACATTCAGCATCGGCGTGGCCGCCTACCCGACGCCTCACCCGCGCGCCAGGAGCCACGCGGAGGACCGAGCCCGCACCGCGGAGAAGCTCGCACAGGCCGATTTCGCCGTCACCCAGTTCTTCTTCGAAGAAGAGCAGTACTTCGAGCTCGTCGGCGACCTGGCCAGCCGCGGCGTGGAGAAGCCCGTCGTACCGGGCATCATGCCCGTGCTGTCACTTCAGGCCACTCGGCGAATGGCGGAACTGCAAGGCTCAGAGTTCCCGGAACGGCTGCTCAAACAGCTCACGGCTGACGGCGACGACCCCGCAGCGATCCGAGCCGCCGGCATCGCCGAGGCCACGCGGCTGTGCACCGCTCTGCTCGAGGCTGGTGCGCCCGGACTCCATTTCTACACCCTCAACGGCTCGACCGCGACGCGGGAGATCGTCTCGCGACTCGAGGGCCCAGCCGAGTCGTAGACAGTCCACGGGCTCGGCGAGCCGCCCGAGCGGGGTGCGCTACACGCTGGCGTCGCCTAGCGCGCCTGCTGGGCTCTCCACGCCTCCGCCATGGCCACGCGCTTGAGCAGCGTCGGGTGGCCGTCGAGCCATACGACGGCCCAGCCGGGTGGTGTGGGGTCCTGCAGGCCGGTGTCAGCGAAGTTCTGGAACAGCGTGCGGGCAGCGTCAGGCTCCCCGGTCGTCTGCAGTGCGACCCAGTCGGCCTCGGCTTCGTAGCGCCGCGAGATCAGGTTCTCGATCGGCTGAGCGAGCACGTTGAGCGCCACGAACACCAAGAGTGCGACGGGAACAGCTTTCGACTCGGCCATGCCACCGCGTCTCCGGGTGATCCTCGCGATGAGGTAGGCGCCCGGGAGAGCCAGAAGCGCGTACCACGCCACGCCCTTCCAGATGTGGTTCCGGGAATGATGCGCGAATTCGTGCGCGACCACCACGCGCACCTCGCCCTCGCCGAAGCTTCCGTCGAGCAGCGTGTTCCAGAGAATGACACGACGGCTGGGGCCAAGCCCGCCCGCGAAGGCGTTCGCGCTGTTGCTCTGGTCAACCTCCTGCACGAGCACCGGGATCTCGCTCACCCCGAGCTCCTCTGAGAGACCCTCGGCGTCGGCCACCAGGCGCGGATCCTCGAGCTGGTGGGTGTCGATGACGACGTACGCCACGCTGAACGCGAATAGCAGTGCGAGGAGCACGAAGACGGGCGCGCCGAGCAGCCACCAGCGATCTCCGAGCCAGCCCGCGATGCCCATGACGATCAGGATCGCGAAGCTGACGAACACGAACTCGGTGCCGAGCTGAATCCAGTCGACGATGATCCAGGACACGTAGTCGATCTGCGCGACGTCATGTCGTCGATCCCACCAGAGCTGTGCCACGCCGAACGGGAGCTGCACGAGCCAGACGATCGCGAAGCCAAGCATGGCGAGCAGCATCCCGGTGCCGATCCGGCCGGCCGCCGACTCGCGGGTGAAGCGGTGGCCCCAACGAGCGTACGCACCGAGTGACACGAGCAACGCGAGCGTCGAGAAGATCCAGTTGATCCGCGAGAACCGGTCGTAGCGCTCGGCTTCCTCCAGCTGCGCGGCGCTGAAGAAGTCGGACTCATCGAGCGCCGGCAGCTCTAGCCCAGACGGAATCTGAGTGCGGAGGAGCAGGTACGCGGCTACGGCCCACGCTGCGCACAGGATGGCTCCGAGGACGACGGCTGCGCTGCGACGACCCATCGAACTCCTCCCCGAGTCAGTCTCGTCGTACGCGTCGGCCGAGCCGTACGACGACGGCCCGCTCACCGGAGGCTCGCTGCACGTGCGAGGAGGGACCGGGCAGGTGGACGACCCACGCTCGGATTATCGGCACGAGGCCGGCGGTCGCTGACTACGCGGGGCGGGGACAGTCAGTCCCCGACGAGCAGCGCGACTCTAGGCTGATCTGATGCGTGTTCTTCCGACGTTGATCGGTGCAGTCATGGTCCTCGCGACGTTCCGCCTCAGGGCGGCGCGTCCGGCGCGGGTTCGGGTCGCCTTCGCCCTCGCCAGCTTGATCGTGGGCGGGGCATTCCTCGCGTACGGACTGAGGGCATTCGACCTGCCCAGCTTCGAGGAGGCCGTCGAACGGCTCGCGGCCGCGCTCGGGCCGTGGACGTACCTGCTGGTAGCCCTGTTCGCGTTTCTCGAGACCGGTGCACTCGTCGGCCTGATCGTTCCGGGCGAGACGGCGATCATCGTCGGCGGGATCCTCGCCGGCGAAGGGGCGGTGGAACTGCTGCCGCTCATCCTCGTGGCGTGGATCGCAGCAGTCTGCGGCGACACGGTGAGCTTCTTCCTCGGGCGCCGGCTGGGTCGCTCGTTCGTGCTTCGACACGGTCCGCGCGTCAGAATCCAGCCCCGGCACGTCGAGCGCGCGGAGCGGTTCTTCGGTCGGCACGGCGGCAAGGCGATCGCGCTCGGCCGCTTCATCGGCGTCGTTCGTGCCATCGCTCCCTTTCTTGCCGGCGCCTCTCGGATGCGACCGCAGGTGTTCTTCCTGTTCGACATCCCGAGCGCAGGGGCCTGGGTGACCCTGAATGTGATGCTCGGCTACGCGGTGTTCGCAAGCGTGTCTGCGGCCGCAAACGTCACGAAGTGGGTCACGTACGGGCTGATCATCGTCGCCCTCATCGTGGGCGCTGCCGTGGCTTCGCGGCGCGCGTCGGGACGACGCGGCCGCTGGCCTATTTAGGCCGCTTGATCGTGCTGGCGACCTTCTGGAACGCTCCGTACGCGGGCTTCGGAACGTTGTTCCTGTCGATCACGCCGCCGGAAGCTTCCCACACGACGGGGTCGGGGGCGCCCGAGTCATC
>JAUVPB010000267.1 GCA_030598925.1 Actinomycetes bacterium | reverse complement strand
CCTTCTCGAGGACAGACGCGGCCAACAGGGCTGTGACGAAGTCGCCAGGCACGAACTCACCGGTCTGGTCGACGAAGAAGCAACGGTCGGCGTCCCCGTCAAAGGCGATACCAAGGTCGGCTCCTTCGGCGCGGACCTTCTGGACGATGAACTCACGGTTCTCGGGCAGCAGGGGATTCGGCTCGTGGTTCGGGAAGGAGCCGTCAGGTTCGAAGTAGCACTCGATCGCGTCGAGAGGCAGCCGCTCGAGGAGCGAGGCCATCATCGTTCCACCCATGCCGTTCGCGGCATCGATCACCACTCGTAGAGGGCGTACCTCGGTCGGATCGATGAACGAGAGCACGCGTTTGGCCCAGGCGCCGTATACGTCACTGCGTTCAACGGTTCCACGATTCGTGGAGTTGCCGAAGCCGTCTCGAGCTCGATCGCGCATCGCGCCGAGGCCGGTATCGCCGCCCACAGGGCGGGCGCCCCGGCGCACGATCTTCATGCCGGAGTATTCCTTTGGATTGTGCGACGCCGTCACCGTGATGCCGCCGTCGAGTTCGAGTGAGCCGACGGCGAAATAGAGCATCTCGGTGCCGACCATTCCGATGTCGACGACATCGACTCCAGCGTCGACGGCACCTTCCGCTACCGCCGCCGCCATTGCCGGCGCGTGCGTGCGCATGTCGCGACCCACCGCAATCTTGCGCGGCTCGAACTCCTCCGCGAAGGCGCGGCCCACCAGGTACGCCCCATCCTCGTCGATCTCCGTCGGATGGATGCCGCGGATGTCGTATGCCTTGAAAACGCGTGGGTCGAGAGTCATCGGTCGTGCATCCTACGTATCGCTCCAGGCGGCGAGCAGCTTCGCTCGCGTATCGGCGAGATGTTCGGGCATCACACGCACGTCGGCGAGGACGGGCATGAAGTTCGTGTCCCCGCTCCACCGTGGTACTACGTGCATGTGCACATGCTCGACGATGCCGGCGCCCGCCGGCCGACCCAGATTCCAGCCGACGTTGAAGCCGTGCGGATCAGAGCTCTTCGACAGCGCGTCGATTCCGCGCGCGGCGAGCACGTGAATCTCGGCCGCCTCAGTCGCGTCGAGCTCGCCGAACGCGCCGACGTGACGCGCAGGCGCGATGAGCAGGTGCCCCGGGGCGTACGGGTACTTGTTGAGCATGACGGTCGACGTGCCCGTCCGATGGATCAGGAGGGAGTTGGCCGGCGGGTTCTCGCCGGCAGCGACGCAGAACACGCAGTCTTCTTCATCGTCGGCCGACTCGATGTACTCGAGTCGCCAGGGCGCCCAGAGCCGATCCATATGCGGCTAGAGCCAGCGCTTCCAGCGGAAAAAGCCGAGTGAGCCTGCGAACACGGCACCCATGATCCCAATGACGACCCAGAACGCCGCGCTCGTCGCCTCGCCGGGGAACAGCACGTTCATCCCAAAGACTCCCGATACGAGCGTAAGCGGGAGCATGATCGTCGCGATCAGGGTCAGCACCCGCAGGACGTCGTTCTGCTTGTGAGAGATCACCGACTCGTTCGTCGACTCGAGCGCTTCGACGACTTCCTTGTAGTTGTCGAGGAGGTCCCACACACGCTCTGTCGCGTCGACAATGTCGTCGAAGTAGACGTCGAGGTCTTCCCTAAGGAATCGCTGTGTGTAGCGCTCGAGCAGTCGCACGGTCGAGCGTTCTGGCTTGATGATCTTGCGGTAGGCGATCACCTCCTGCTTCGCGTTGGAGATGTCGCGCACGATCTCTTCGCTGCGCCCCTCGAACATCTCGTCCTCGATCGCATCGAGCTTGAAGCCGATCTTGTCGAGGATCGGGAAGCAGTAGTCGAACAGCTCATCGAGGACGCGGTAGAGGACGTATCCCGAGCCCTTCGAGAACAGGTTCGTACGCAGCTCTTCGTCGTTCTCGCACCGTGCAAACATGCGCGAAACGGGGAGGAGCTCCACGTTCGGCAACGTGATCAGGAAGTCGGAGCCGAGGAACACATCGAGCTCGGCTGCGTTCAGGCGTTGCACCTGCTTGTCGTACTTGGGGAAATGGAGCACCGCGAACAGGTACTCGTTGTACTCGTCGATCTTCGGGCGCTGGCGCTTCGAGAGCACGTCCTCGATGTCGAGCTCGTGGAAGCCAAAGCGCTCTGCAAGCGTCGTGGCTTCGAGCATGCCCGGGTTCTCGACGTGGATCCACGTGAGTCCGTCGGAGCGAAGCTCCGCAATGGGGAGTCCAGGTTCGGGCCTAGGGTCGTGCGCCGTCTGCGAACGGGCCCGTCGGATCCGGGTGAGGGTTGGCCTGGCCATAGGTACTAAATGGGTCGTCCATTCGCATGCTCCGAGAAAACTCTACTCCTGTCGTTTCGGCAGCGCGAGCCTCTCACTCAAGCGTAGCGCGCCCGGCAGGATTCGAACCTGCGACCTTGTGCTCCGGAGGCACACGCTCTATCCCCTGAGCTACGGGCGCAACCCAGCCAGTCTAGCCCTACGGGGGATCGGGAGCCGGATACGCTACGGCGGTGCAATTGAGCCATCGGGAAATCACTGTTCGTCTTGCCTCTCCGTTCCGGATCTCGCGTTCGACGACGAGCGAGGCGACCCTCATCGAGGTGACGATCGAGGCCGCCGGCGCCGTCGGCTACGGAGAGGCGGCTCCGCAAGCGCGCTACGATGAGAGCGTCGAGTCGGCGCAGGCGTTCCTGGACGAGGCACGTGCGTTGCTCGGAGGTGACCCGTTCGCGCTCGACGGGATCGCTCGACGGCTCGCGTCGATTCCGGGGGAGATGGCAGCGAAATCGGCCGTCGATGCCGCGCTGTACGACCTCTGTGGGAAACTCGCGGGCGTTCCGGTCTGGCGGCTGCTCGGTCACGACCGGCTCGGGCCGCAGACGTCCTGGACCGTCTGGCTCGGAGATCCTGACGACATGGCCAGCCGCGCCGCCGAGGCGGCGCCCAATTTCGCCCGTCTGAAGCTGAAGCTCGGCGGACGAGACGGCCTCGACGTCGACCGCGTTCGCGCCGTGCGCGCCGCTACCGACCGACCGTTGATGGTGGACGTGAACGAGTACTGGACGCTCGACGAGGCGCTCGACTCGGTGCCAAGGCTCGCTGAGCTAGGCGTTGAGTACGTCGAGCAGCCGTTGCCCGCCGGAGACGAGGGCGGGGCCGCTCTGCGGGACGCCTCGCCGCTACCGATCTACGTCGATGAGGACTGTCACACGCTCAAGGACGTCGCTGCCTGCGCGGCGCGCGCGCATGGAGTCAACCTGAAGCTCACGAAGAGCGGCGGGATTCGGGAGGCGGTTCGCATGGCCCACGCCGCCCGAGCGCTGGGGCTTGGCGTGATGCTCGGCTGCATGATCGAGACCGGTCTTGGCATCGCTGCGGGGTGTCAGGTCGCGCCGCTCTGTGACTACGTCGATCTCGACGGAAACCTCTTGCTCGCTGAGGACCCCTGGCGTGGCGTCGAGTTCGTGGACGGTGTCCAGCGACCTTCCGAACTGGTTGGGCTCGGGGTTGTACGTGAAGGCGGATAGCCCTGAGAAGAAGCTTCTAGTGCTAGCCGAGGGATACCTCGCCGATCCTCATCACGGAAAGACGACCCGTGGCGT
>JAUVPB010000293.1 GCA_030598925.1 Actinomycetes bacterium | reverse complement strand
TCGCCAAGCGGCGAACCGAGCGGATCTTCTCGGGCGAGATGCGATGGTGCGGCACGCTCTTCCCGACGAGTGCGCACGCGCAGGACGCTGGCATGTCGCTGCGGGACTACGAGGAGTTCGTGTACGGCGCGTGTCACGTTCTCGGCGACGGCGACGGCGACGCCGCGGAGCACTGGCGCAGCACGTCCGCTTCGCTACAGGCGCGAGCCGACGAGCTGGGGGCGGTTCGCGAGCTGCATATTCTCGGACCCGACACCGATCTCGTCGTCGCGGTCGAGGGCCGGACGTGGGTGGCTGCGGATGGGCGGCTCAACATGCCGGATGGAGAGGTTTTCACGAGTCCGATCGAGGACCGGACGGCGGGCGAGATCCGCTATACGTTCCCGGCCACGTTTCAGGGGCGCGATGTCGAAGACGTCCGGTTGCGGTTCGCGGAGGGGCGGGTCGTCAAGGCCGAGGCTGCACGTGGCGGCGACTATCTCGCCAGCGTGCTCGAGATCGACGGCGCCGACGTTCTCGGTGAGGTCGCGTTCGGGCTCAACTACGAGATCGACCGGTTCACGCGGAACATCCTGTTCGACGAGAAGATCGGCGGGACGATGCACCTCGCGCTCGGAGCGAGCTTTCCGATGACCGGCGGGGTCAACGCCGCCGCGATCCACTGGGACATGATCTGCGACCTTCGCGATGATGGCGAGGTGTACGCGGACGGCGAGCTCATCTGGAAGTCCGGCCACTTCATCGGCGATTCGGAGGGCGGCTAGTGGACGTCCGGCTCGAGCGCATGGCAGATGTCCTGATCGAGCACTCGCTCGAAGTGAACGCTGGCGATCACGTGGTGGTCTCCGGCCCGCTGGTGACATCAGAGTTCGCGCTGGTGATGCAGCGACGCATCCTCGACGCCGGCGGGCATGCCGACCTGCGCCTGGTGCCGGAGGAACTCGACGAGTCGCTACTTAGACTCGGGTCACCGTCGCAGCTCGAGTGGATCAATCCAACGGCGCGCCGGCTACTCGAGCACGCCGACTGCTTCGTATACCTGCTCGCGCCTACGAACACGTGCGCGCTGTCGGGCGCGAGCGCTGCTGCGAGTGCGGCGCGACGACGGGCGCGGCGGGAGCTCTATGAGCTACTTGAGTCGCGCGAGCGCGCTGGCGAGGCACGCGCCGTTGTCGCCGGGCTGCCGACACACGCGTTGGCTCAGGAGGCGAGCATGTCGATCGTCGATTATACGAACCTCGTGGTCGAGGCGGGTCAGCTGGACGCGGAGGACCCAGTGCGCGTTTGGCGGGAATTCCGCGCACGAGCGTCGCGACTCGCCGAACGGCTCAACGGCGTCTCGAAGGTGCGACTTCAAGCCGAAGGCACAGAGCTGACGACGAGCGTGCGAGGCCGCACGTGGATCGCTGCCGACGGTACGCAGAACTTTCCCGATGGGGAGGTGTACAGCGCTCCCGTCGACGGCTCCACCCAGGGCACGATCCGTTTCCCGCACGCAACGATCGTTGAGGGTCGGCGCGTCGACGGCATCGAGCTGACCTTCGAGGACGGCGTCGTGGTCCGGGCGCATGCCGATCGCGGACAGTCCGATCTCGACGCCCTCCTCGACACGGACGATGGCGCGCGGCGTGTGGGTGAGCTCGCGTTCGGGTTGAACGAGCGTGTCACCCGGTTTACGGGCGAGCCGCTGTTCGACGAGAAGATCGCCGGGACCGTCCACCTCGCTCTCGGTGCCGCCTACCCGGAGTGTGGTGGCACGAACCACTCCGCGCTCCACTGGGACCTCGTCTGCGATCTGCGCCTCGGCGGCGTGGTCGAGCTCGACGGGGCTGTCGCCCAGCGTGACGGCCAGTTCGACACCGACTGGTTCTAGCGCCCGCTCCTCGAGGGTTAGGCGGTCGCCAGCGGTGCCCTTGACGACCGAACATATGTTCGCTACTATCACGAACACATGTTCGGTCTTGGCAACTGGGGTTGGAGGCTCGTCGCAACGGTGCTCGTCGCCACCGCCGTCGGATTGGGCCTTTCGAAGCCGGGCGGCACCTCAGGCCCGAGCGAGCCATATGTGGTGCAGGCCGGCGACACCCTGTGGTCGATCGCTGCATCCCGCTACGAGGGCGACACGAGGAAGGCAATCTGGCGCATCCGGACGGGCAACGATCTTGGGACGCGATCGATTCTGGTCGGAGAGGTCATCGAGCTGCCGGCGAGCTGAATAGAATCGCTACGTGGAGTTCGATGTCGTCTTCGTTGGCACGTCGGGCTCGGTACCAACCGCGCGTCGTGGAGCACCCGCAATCCTCGTTCGACGCGGCGGTGATCGCTTTCTCGTCGACTGTGGAGAAGGAACGCAGCGTCAGCTCTTGCGGTCATCGGTCGGGCTTCTCGACGTGCCCGAGATCCTGCTGACCCATTTTCACGGTGACCACTTCTTGGGTCTGCCAGGGTTGCTGAAGACGCTCGAGTTGCGGGGACGAGATGCTCCACTGATGATCCACGGACCGGGCGGCCTCAAGGAGTTGGTCCACGCGCTTCGACGGGTGATCGGGCGTCTGAGCTACGAGGTGACGCTCGTCGAGCTCGATCCGGGTGATGTGATTCAGAGGGGCGACCTCAGCGTCCACGCCATCGCGGTGGACCACGGAACCCAGGCCGTTGGCTACGCGTTCGTCGAGGCCGCTCGCCCCGGCCGGTTCGATGTCGCTGCGGCACGCGCGCTCGGCGTTTCCGAGGGCCCGGCCTGGGGCGAACTGCAACGCGGCGTCGACATACAGCTCGCCGACGGGACGACCGTGACGCCCTCCGACGTCCTTGGCGACGCGCGCGCCGGTCGCCGCGTCGTGATCACCGGCGACACCCGGCCCGCGAGAAGCGTCGTCGAGGCTGCGTACGAAGCTCAGCTCCTGGTTCACGACAGCACCTTCGGCGATGCCGAGGCAGAGCGAGCCGCGGCCACGGGTCATTCCACGGCGCGCGAGGCCGCTGAAATTGCGCGGTTTGCCGGTGCGGAGCTACTCGCACTTGTGCATGTGTCCTCGCGCTATGGCGGCTCGGTGCTCG
>JAUVPB010000306.1 GCA_030598925.1 Actinomycetes bacterium | reverse complement strand
AGCTGGTTCGATACGCCTCAGTATTCCAGGGCGATGTCGCCCGGCAGGTCGGCGATCGTCTCACGCGATGCCTCGAGCTGGACGCGCCGCCCGTCGGTGTCGATGCTCGAGATGAGCCGCACCGGAACCACGGCGAACGCCGGCTCGTCACCCTCGAGCCGGATGACGATGAAGTCGGGCTCCGCGCCCGCAGGGGGGAACAGCGGTGTCTCCACGTGGCCGACCTCACCGTCGCTTGCCTCGACCGTGTAGCCGTGCGACGTTGCGAGCTTCGCGGGCGTCGTTGCTGCCGCCGCGTCGGTCGAGATCGAGTCGGATGAGCGTGGTGTAGACAAATGGGGTCCGGCAGTAGCTCTCCGTCGGAGGAGAGACCACGCGGACACTCTCACAGTAGAAGCGCAGCCTGAGCGAACACCACCAGCTTTGTTGAAGATTCACACACATTGCGGATATGAGCGAACCCTCGGAAAAGGCTCACGCTCAGCTCAGACGGTGGACATAGAGTGCAGTGACTTATACGGAGTCGGGAGCTGAGGCGGCTAGCGGCCGCCAACGGGAACGCGGCACACCGACTCCTGAGCGGCAAGCGGGCGTCCTCTACAGGGCGCCCGTTGGCGTTTCTGGGGCTTAGGTCGACAACCGCCGGCCGCTGTCGCTGTGCCGTTCCGTTGGAGTGGGTAGCGCAGTCAGCTCGCTGCGAGCTTGTAACCGACACCGCGGACGGTGAGGATCCGCTGCGGATTGGATGCGTTCTCCTCGATCTTGCGTCGCAGGCTGGAGATGTGGACGTCGCACGCGCGCTCGTCCCCGACGTAGATGCTCGCCCACAGATGCTCCATGATCTGTCGGCGACTGAACACGCGTCCCGGCTCCTCAGCGAGCAGGGCGAGGACCTTGAATTCGGACGGCGTGAGGTGGATCGGGGTCTCGCCGATCGCGACCTCGTGACGCGCGAGGTCAACCCGCAGCTCGCCGATCACGCGCGTGAGCGAACCGGCCGCCGAGCGGTCGAGCTCGCGCCGGCGCAGGATGGCGCGGACCCGGCTCAGCATCTCGGCGATCGAGAACGGTTTCGTGACGTAGTCGTCCGCGCCCAACTCGAGTCCGAGCACGCGATCGACCTCGGCGTCCTTTGCCGTGAGCATTACGATCGGCACGTCGCTCTCGGCGCGTAGCGCTCGGCAGACGTCCATGCCCGACTGACCAGGCATCAACACGTCGAGCACGACGAGGTCGTAGCTGCCGCGACGACCTTCGGTGAGAGCGGCGTCGCCGTCGCCGACCTCCGTAACGTCGAAGCCCTCGCGGCGCAGCGCGTACGTCAGCGACTCGCGGATTGCGGGCTCGTCGTCGGCAACGAGTATTCGCGTCGTCATCGTCGTGTTGCCCGACACCGTTGGACCTGGGCCTGTTGTGCGGACGCCCGGAGGATAGCCGTCGCGCCGCGACGTAGAGCGCCGTTCCAGCTTCTGCGGGAGTCTCCACGCTCTCGCGTCACGCCCGATCTGGGCTCGTGGCTCCTCTCGTGTCTTGTAGCTAATGCCACCAATCACCCCGGCATCGAAGCGTCGTCCTCGCCGATCGAAGGACAAGAAAATCGCTGCCCAGCATGGTTTTCGTCCCTGGTGCCGGCCCATTCGATCAGGACGACTCGCGTTGAGGGGAACGACGCGTCGTGAGGGGATCTTCACCGAAGGCTCACGCGGCGCCCGTAGCGCCGTTGCGAGGCTTTCGCAGCACGCGGCCCGCATTGGTCTCGTTCCCGGACAACCCGATCTCGCTCGAAGGAGGTGCCGCAGGTGACGCTAACCCCCAGACAGTGGATCGACAGGCTGCGCAGCGCCATCAACAGCGTGGAAGATGCGCTCGTCGCCGGCAAGGAGACACTGCTCGGCGAGGAGCTCGCGGAGCTTGGCCGGCTTCGTGACGACCTACGCGCTCGACTCTCAAAGCTCGAGCAACGCCCGTGGCCCTCGGCCCGATGGCACGCCGTCGACTCGAGCTATGACCGTCGTTTGGCCGTACTACTCGCTCGCGTCGATCAACGGCACGACGTACTTCGTTAGCTAGGCCGTTCCCGCGAGCTCGGCCTGCGCGCTGTCCGTTGGATCAGCGGCCGGGAGCATGACCTCGACCGTCGTGCCGACGTCCGTACGCGAGCGAACCGACACCTTTCCGCCGAGCGCTCGCACCGACTGCCTCACGATCGCGAGGCCGAGTCCGAAGCCCTCCACGTCGCCGGGATCGTCGCCGCGGAAGAACCGATCAAAGACGCGCTCCTGCTCCCTCGACGGGATGCCAGAGCCGGTGTCGCGGATCTCGATCACCACGCGCTTTCCGTGCCCCTCGCGCGCTGCGAGCACGATCGATCCCTCCTGTGTGTGCTTCGCTGCGTTGGCGGCGAGGTTGACGACGGTCTGCTCGACGAGATCAGGGTCGCTGAGCGCAGCGATATCGGGCGGGCAGTCGACCTCGATCGTGATCCCGTCCGCCACCTGCAGGCCGGCAGCCACGTCGCTCAGGATCGGCAGGAGGCGGATCGGCTTGAGCATCGGCCGCTCCTGATTGGTCTGTGCGCGAGCAAGAACGAGGAGGGCACGGGCGAGTCGGCTCAGGCGCGCAGCCTCGCGCTCGATGTGGCCGAGGAAACGGTCTCGGTCCTCGGGGATCTCCTTCGCACCGCTCTGGAGCACCTCGACTGAGCT
>JAUVPB010000245.1 GCA_030598925.1 Actinomycetes bacterium | reverse complement strand
CCTGGCGTGCGAGGAAGACGGGCACCACCGCAGCCAGCGTCACGAGCGCCGCCAGCGCGGCCTCCCCGAGTCCGGCGAGGTACCGGCGAGCGCCCTCGCGGGTCGCGTCGTCGCGATACGCCCACACAACGATCGCCGCGAGCGCAGGCAGCGCGTAGCTGCTCTCCTTGCCGAGAGCAGCCAGGCCCCCCAGGACGAACGCGAGGCTCAACCTGAGCCAGAGCGGCCACCGGGTCACGAGGACGAGGAGCGCAGGTAACAGCAGCAACGTCGCGAGCAGGTCGGTGTTGCCGGAGATCCACGACACCGACTCGCCGTGCCGCGGGTAGACGGCGAAGGCAACCGCGCCGATCACTGCGGGTGCCGCTCCGAGCAACCTGCGGATCAGCGCCCAGACGCCGACCGTCGTGATCGCGTAGAGGACGAGGTTGAACGCGTGGTACGCCGCGGGATCGAACCCGAACACCTTGAAGATCCCAACGTTGTAGAGAACCCATAGCGGCCGATAGAAGTGACCGGCATCGTCGGCCTGCCCTAGATCGTTGCGCGTAAACGCCCACGAGAAGCTCTCGAAGGAGGTGACCGTACGCCTGAGAACCCAGTCGTCAGCGTGGAGGGCGGAGAACGCGGCCGGGAGGAAAACGAGCGCGGCTAGAAGGCCGAGGCTGCCGGCCACGATGATGGTGCGCCGCAACCCGAAGTTCCGGAGCGAGCCTCCGCGCTGAAGGCCCTCGCCCCGGCTGCCGAGGCAGTTAGCCGAGCCTCGCATCTGTCTCTACTGGGCCCCGCACGGCGAGCCGCCGAAGTCGAGCACAATCCCGAGCTCGCGCACCCGACAGTCGTGTGGGTCGAGTGCGCTCAGCCGGAGCCAGCTGGCCCTGGCTGACGCGAACTCGCCTTCCGCGATCTCGAACTCGGTGAGCTGGAGCCAGGGAAGCGGATTGCTCGGCTGCTGCTCGACAGCCTGCAGGTACGAGGCTCGGGCGGCCGCGGTCAGACCGAGCACCACCTGGACGTTCGCACGGGCAAAGATCGGCTCCAGCGACACGGGGTCGAGCGCATGCGCCTGATGTGCGAGCGTCAGCGCCTGAGCCGGATCGTCGAAGAGCTCCTCGGAGGACGAGGTAGCCGTCCGCGCAGCGAGAGACGGAAGCAGCAACGCGAGAACCACCGGAATGAGCACGAGAACAGGAACGAGTGCGAGCCCCGGGAAACCGTCAACCCAGATCGCCCGCCCTCCACCGAGTAACACCCCGAGCGCAAGAAACGCTGGCGCGGCGACCGCCAGGTAGTCCCAGTCGACGTCGACGAGCGCGTGGGCCCCGAACAGCACGAGCACGACAGCCAGCGCGAGACCCGCGAGCTGCTGGCCATCAGGTAAGAGCCGTACAGCTGCGCGCACGGCAAGCAGGCCGACGACGACGACCGTCGTGGAGAGCAGCACACCGACGATCCCCAGCTCGGCGAGGAACTGCATCAGTACGTTGTGCGGGGAGGCAACAGTGATCTCGGTGTCCCGGTAGAGACGGTGTATGACAGGGAACGTGCCGGCGCCAAACCCGAGGACGGGCTCGTCCTTGAACGCCTGCGCGGCCTCACTCCACCAGTCGAGTCGAAGGTTGGCGCTCACGCTGGTCAACCGACTCGGGTCGTTCGAGACGAGCTCCGGGCTCTGGAACTCGTCGAACTTGTCGCCGACCCATGAAACCGGATTGCCGACGCGCACGACGAAGATGATCAGACCGACGACAACGACTCCTGCCGCGCAGTACGCGATCACGCGAAGTGCTCGCCCGCGTAACTCGTCGGTGAGCGGGCGACGCTCCTCGATGAGAGCGAGCACGAGCGCCAATCCGACTACCGCGAGGAATCCCAGCGCGAGCATCCAGCCCAGCGCCCGTCCGGCCGATTCGCGCACAGCGAGTTCCTGCCCATCCTCGACGAGGCCTGGCTGACCCACCGCCCAGGCACCGATCGCTGCTCCCGCCGGCACAGCCAACAGCGTGGTCGCGACCGTTTCGAGCCGGCCAGGCGCCAGAACGATCCAGGCGACGAACGCGAGCACGACGGCCAGCATCCCCGAGCGCGAGAGGGTCAGCATGATCGCGGGAACCACGAGGAACAGCAATCCGGCACCAAGACCGCGGACCCAGGGTCGGTGGCGCCGCGCCGCGAGCCAGAAGGCGAGGGGGACGCCGTAGGCGAACAGCAACGCAAGCGTGTTCCAGAAGCCGACGGGCTCGCGCAGCCGCGCCTTGCGGAAACCGTCCTCGAACAGTGACGGGTCGATCTTGCCGGCGAGCGCCCAGGCGATTGCCGCCCCGACGGCGAGCGCGAGGAGGGACGCGAAGACCACGGGAGCGCGCCGCACGAACACAGCGAGAAACAGCCCGAGACAGAAGAGCCCCAGGTACGTGAGCCCGCGATTGAAGTAGCTCCACGAGAGATCCGGCGCGATCGACCAGGCAACGCTCGTGCCGGTCCAGATCACGAAGAGCACCAGCGCGACCAGGGTGGCCATCCCGAAGCCAGAGAGCCGCGGCAGCGGCACGACTCCGAAGATCGCCAGCGCTGCCAGCGCGGCGACGAGCACAAGCGAGGCGATACCGACCCACGCGATGGTGCCAGAGTCGGTTCCGCCACCCGCAAGCACGCTCGCACCGAGCAGTGTGCCGACGGCGACGATCGCAGTCACAGGCGCGATGAGCGCAGCTGGCGCGGACACCGCGAAACGTGGCCGCACGTGCCCTTCGCCCCCCGAAACGGCGGACATTGCGCTGACGCTACCACAGGCCGGCCGCCCATTCTCTCGGCGCGGAGGGCGGCGGCCTTACGAACTCCACACATCGAAAAGCGACACTGCAGTCATGGGCACCTGTCCGGACCTCGTCGAAGCCAGTCGGCGGCCGGACCGGGCGACGGTCTCCACCTTGAGCACCGAGGGCGCGGGCCCGCGACGTCTATCATCGGAGGGACCAGAGGTGGAAAGCTGATGCCCATCCGTCTACTGTTGCTCGCAGGAGCGGTGGTCCTGCTCTTCGCCGCCGCTGCACCGGTCTCCCACGCACGCACTGCTTGCGTCGACGAGATCCTCGATGAATGGGTGCACCCTTCGAAATCGATCGCGACCACGCACGCGCTCAAGTGCTACGACCTTGCGCTGAAGGAGGCCCCCGAAGACGTTCTGCTGTACACGAACTTCGAGACCGACGTCCGCTCGGCGAAACAAGCCGCCGTGCGTTCGCAGCAGACGAATACGCCGACGTCGGCGTCGCCTCCACCGAGTCCACCTCCAGCAGCGTCGCAGCCGGCGTCAGCGCCAGCAGCAAGCCCGCCTCAGGCGCCGCCGCCGGACGGTCCACCAGAGCAGAGCCTCATCATCGACCCTGAACAGCCGGTTGATGAAGCGCTCAACGAGGTCGTATCGGTCGATCCGCTCGCCGTCGAGCCTCCACCCGTGGTTGGTGAGGTTGTGCCGATCGACGAGCCTGCGCCTGTCAATCAGGTCGAGAGCCAGGCTGTCGACGCTCCCGTGATCGACGTTTTGCGAAACATCGGCCCCGACGACGCCGGATCGGTGCCGCTGCCGCTCATCATCATCACCGTCCTGTCGGGGCTGCTCGCAATCATCGGAGCGACCCTGCTGGCGGCACGTCACGTGCAGACGAAGCGCCTCGCCGAGGCCCCGCCGCTCCCTCCCCGCACGCCGAGCGCGGGCGGTAGCGACCCGACGCTCTAGCCCTCGCACAACCGCCGGGTAGGGAGACGCGCGGTGCGGCTCGTGTGCCGTCCGAACTGACCGCTACCTTCACGAGTCCCGCCGCTCGGCGGAACGGCTTACTGGCGATACTCTTCAAGAGGAGACAAACATGTCCGTTGAGGCAGCACGTTCCGCACCTGTCATCGACGACGCCCAGCTCGATAACACGGTCGT
>JAUVPB010000242.1 GCA_030598925.1 Actinomycetes bacterium | reverse complement strand
GGTTCCCGATAGGCAAGCATGCCGCCCGCTGGCTGCAATCGCTCCGCTGGGATCACGCCTCCAGCACGGTCGAAAGCTACGAGCACACGGTCGCACATCTCGCGTGGCACTACCCGACGCTCGACGTCGGCGACCTGGGACACGAGCATCTGATGGAGTTCCTGACGGAACGGTGGGGAGAGGCGGCCGACGCAACCAAGCGCAACCGCGTTGCCGCCTTGCGCGCGTTCTTCGCGTGGCTCGAGCTCGAACCCAACCCGGCCTCCAAGCTGCGCTCGCCTCGCCGCAAAGGGCGCGAGCGGCAAGCCTACGACTACGACGTGCTGCGGGGACTCGTGAGCGCGCAGGAGAGCTTGCGCGACCAGGTGGCGCTAGAACTGCTCGCGCTGCTGGCGCTCCGCAAGAACGAGCTACGGCTCATGCAGATACGGCACATAGATCTAGGCCGCAACCTACTCACCGTTCACGGCAAGGGCGGCAAGGTTGCCTTGCTACCCATCGAGTTCAAGGGGCTGAGTGATGACCTCTACCTGCACATCGTGGGCGAGTCGAGACAACCCGATGAGTACTTGCTGTACCCGAGGCGGGACACGTCGCGGCCGATGCACCCGGCCACCGTTCATCGCTGGTTCAAGCGTTGCCTAGAGACGGCTGGTTTGCCGAACTCGATCGAGATGCACGAGCTCCGACACTCGGCTGCCGATCACCTGTGGCGCGCTACTGGCAACATCGTGCTCGCGCAGCAGCTCCTTCGGCACGAGTCGGTCGGGACAACTCAGACGTACCTTCACCCGTCGCGTGACGACCTAGCAGCGGGCATGCGCACGCTTGAGCTCGAACGTGCCAAAGTGAACTAGTGCGTTCGTGAGAATCCGAAACCGCGCAACGGTGCGCTGTATTGCAGGTAACGCACGATAACGTGTGTTATGTCAAGTTGGGTCTTGCGAGAGGCGCTCGTCCCGCGCGCCGGTGCCCCCCGCCTCGGATGGGGATGCTACGCAGCGGTCATGACTTGAGATTTGCTCGCCGACGGCGTACCTTCTTCACTGCGTGTTCCACATTTTCCACAGGCCAACTCGAGAGTTTCCAGGCCGGATCGACCCAAGCGACGGCTTTCGTGAGCGTCGTCGTCGGCACCGTCGACGGGTGCGTCGACGCCGGGTTGCGGCGATTCTGATCGTCGTTGCGGCAGCCGTGGCGCTGACGTTCGGATTCCGGGCAGTTACGGGCGACGACCCCGCGCCATCCACGACGACCGAGGCCACACCTGAGGCCGCGTCCAGCACGGCGAGTGAAGGCGTCGGGCTACCGGCCAGCGAGGCCTCGACGGAGATGCCGGTTCCGCTTCGCGGCGTCCACGTGACGATGTCGCTTCTCACGCTGACGGGCAAACTGGACGAGTACCTCGCGTTGAGATCGGTTGGACTCAACGCGCTCCAGGTGGACGTCAAGGACGAGCAAGGGCGTGTCGCGTTCTCGCCAGCGCCGACGCATTTAGCGGAAAAGATCGGCGCAGTCGGCGACTTCTACGATCCGGCGGAGCTCGTTCGAAAGGCCGAAGAGGCCGGCGTCTTCCTGATCGCGCGGCTCGTCGTGTTCCAGGATCCAATTCTGGCAACCGAGCGGCCCAAGTTCTCCATCAAGCGGCGCGGAGGCGGCAACTGGCAAACGCATGAGGGGCTCGGTTGGACGAACCCGCACGAGGAAGCAGTCTGGGCCTACAACGTCGACATCGCTGTGGCGGCAGCTGAGGCAGGCTTCCGAGAGATCATGTTCGACTACGGTCGATTTCCGACTGATGGAGACCTGTCGACGGCGGTGTACCGCCCCGAGCGACCGGGTACGAAGGCAGACGCGATCGCTCGCTTCTTCGCGTACGCGAAACAGCGCCTCGAGCCGCTCGACGTGAAGGTTGGAGCCGCCCTGTTTGGCCTGGCGGCAACGCGCAACGTCGGGATCGGCCAGGCACCGAAGAAGCTCGCTCGGTATCTCGACATCGTCCACCCCATGGTGTACCCACAGGCCTATGGCTCTGGCGAGTGCAACATCGTCGAGCCGTCAGCGGCACCAGGTCGAATTGTCAGCTGCTCTCTCCAAGACTTCCGTCAGGCTCTCTCGGGCCACGATGTGTCCATCATTCCCTGGCTTCAGGACTACGGCGGCTACGAGCTCGACGACATCCGAGCTCAGGTCGCGGCGAGCGAGCGATGGCAGAGCGACGGCTACCTCCTCTGGAACGGCGAGGGCGTGTACACGAGCGGCGCCCTCAACATTCGATAGCCGGTGCCCGGACGTCACCTCGCCGCACGCGGACCCCTGCAATGTGCGGGCGCGACCATACGTACGGCGTTGGTGACCACCGCCTCGCGTCTCCTCGGGCGTTCGCGCGCGACCTAGCAGCACTCCCGTTGGCCCCAATTCTGTGGTAAATATCAACGCTTTCTGGGGAGAACCTGGGGACAACCAGGGGCCGAACTGTGGATAATTGTGGCGATTGCCGCAAATACCGAAAAAGCCATGCCACGACCGCTTGACACCGAGGAGCGACCCCGGCTAATGTCCCCCCTGCGCCGAGGGACGGCTCGCAAGTAGGACGAAGCCCCGCCAGGTGGCAGGACGCGAAAGCGGATGGTCAGCGGGCGAGGTGGACGAAAGCGGACGCCTCTCGGCGCATCTTTTTTTGGTCCGCCCTGCACCTCGAGCCAACGGGCCGAGCCAGCCTCTAGAGTTCTTTCCGTGCACCTCCGCTCGCCAGCACTGAACCACCACGCCACGTCAGCGCTCTGGGGCATCGGCCTCGGAGCCTTCATCTGGATCGGGCTCCTCTCGGTCGAGGTCGTGTCGCGCCTCGCAGCGCTCCTGTTCGGCATCGTCGGCGGGGTCTTGATCTTTTTCGCTGTCCTGCTTCTCGGCCAGGACGCACCGCGGCATCGCGACACCCCGAAGTAGCTTCACTTCACACGACGCCGAGATCCCAGCCACGTGCGCGTCGAGTCTGCGGGTCTACTCACCCTCGACGTGCAGCAGCGACCGGACGGGGAGATCGTCGAAACGCTCTCGGCCGTTCAGAAACGCGAGCTCGATGATGAACGCGAGCCCAACCACATCGGCACCTACCTGGCGCACGAGATCGATCTTGGCCTGCGCTGTCCCGCCGGTGGCGAGTAGGTCGTCATGGATGAGGACTCGCGCGCCCTCACCAATCGTGTCGGCGTGAAGTTCGAGCGCGTCAGTTCCGTACTCGAGCGCGTACTCGGAGCGAATGGTCGCACGGGGCAGCTTGCCCGGCTTCCTCGCGATTGCCAGGCCGCAGCCAAGCTTGTGTGCCAGCGCCCCGCCGAGAATGAAACCGCGCGCCTCGGCACCCATGACGAAATCCGGCCTGAGCGGTCGTGCGAACTCGGCTAGCCGTTCGATGGCGCATGCGAGGGCGTCGCGATCCGCCAGCAGAGGGGTGATGTCCTTGAAGACGATCCCGGGCGAAGGAAAGTCGGGTACGTCGCGGATGTACGCGGCGAGATCAAGCGTCATTACTTCGAGGCAAGTGATCGCAACTGACGCCAGAACAAGAGCTGCGACAGCTCGCTCGAGATCGTGGCGAGCTTGTCGAGATCGTCGATCGCGCGCTGGCGTCGCTCCGCGCCCTTGGCTCGCAATCCTGGCGCGACAACCTGTTCGAGCAGGGTGGCGTGCCGCTCCGACGCCGTCTTGATCGATCGCAGGTTGCGAGGCTCGAGGTTGTAGCGCGCCAAACGCCCGCAGAGAGACGCGATCTGGACGTCGTCCTCCCCATAGCCGCTCGCTTCACCGTACGACGTCTCCTGGAGCAGGCCGAAGTTTGCGAGCTCCTTCGCGAAGGCAGCATCAATGTCGGCCTGCTCGCTGAGCTCCTCGAGCGACAGCAGCTTGTCCGGTACCGAACGGAGCCGATCCCGCACTCCGTCGGGCCGCACCTTGTCGCGCTTGCGAGCTGCTCGATCGTCCAGCTCGTCGCGAATGACGCGCAGTGGGAGGAACTCGTC
>JAUVPB010000165.1 GCA_030598925.1 Actinomycetes bacterium | reverse complement strand
TCCGCCTCCGTTTCGGCGAGATCGTTGAGACGTACGTCGGCGCTATCTCCGTGATGTACATGTTCTTCTTCCTCGCGGCCGAGTTCACGGCTGTCGGTGGCGCGGTGTCGCTCCTGACCGGGGCCGACAAGCTCGTGCCGATCATCGCGGTCGCCGCTGCGACCGCCGCATACACCGCATACGGCGGCCTCCCGGCCTCCCTCGCGACCGATCGGTGGCAGGGACTGCTCGTGCTGGCCCTGGTGGCTGCGGTCGCCGTCGGGATCTTCGTCGACGTCGACGAGCCGGGCTCACGTGCGATCGACGGCGGGCTCACTGACGTGAGCCAGACTGGCCTCGAGGTGATGATCGTCCTCGTGATCGCGATAACCGCGGCGAACCTCTTCCATCAGGGCTTCTGGCAGCGAACATGGGCTTCGAAGAACGATCAGGTGCTCGTTCGAGGCGCTCTGCTGGGTGGCGTCCTTGTCATCCCTATCCTCTTCGTGATGGGCCTCACTGGAATGATCGCTGCCGGGACTGGCACGGTCGAGGTTCCGTCACTCGCGCTGTTCACGCTGCTCCAGGACATGCCTAGTCTGGTGATCGGCGTCGTGGTCGTGCTCGCGATCACGCTCGCTGCGTCGAGCGTGGACACGCTCCAGAACGCGCTGGCGTCACTCGTGTCCGTTGACGTCTCGCGCGGCCGGATGTCGCTCGTCGGCGCCCGTCTCGTCACGCTCGCGCTCACAGGTCTCGCAGTCGTGGTTGCGCTGGAGACCGACGAAGTGCTTCGGCTATTCCTCATCGCCGATCTGTTTGCCGCGACGATCGCGATCCCGGTCTTCCTCGGGCTCTGGAGAGGTGCGACGCGTGCCGGTGCGCTCGCCGGCTGCGTCATGGGTCTAGTGTCAGTGGTGATCGCTGGCTGGATTCTCGACGGAAGCATCGTTGACGGGTTCGAGCTCCTCACCCTCCCGAACGGTGTGCAGCTCGCGCCGTTCCTCGCGGCGACGATCGGCTCGGCGGCCGCAGCGCTGGCCGTGGCGCTCGCGCGACCGGCACGCACCTAGATGACCCAGCTTGCGATCATCGGCCACACGACGCGTGATCGTGTTGACGGTGGCGCGTCCCGCGCTGGCGGAGCGCCCTTGCACGCGCTTCGGGCCCTGCACGAGGTGAACTCGACCGCACGCGTCGTCACCAAGGTCGCCGAAGCCGACGCCGCCTTGCTCGCGCCGATAGCGGAGCTGGCTGACAACCTCGTGTGGTTGCCAGCCTCGGAAACTGCGACGTTCGCGCTAGAGCACGACGACGCAGGCAACCGTCGCGTGATCGTCGAGGCGCTCGGCGACAGCTGGGAGCCGGCGGACCTGAAGTCGTGGGTGCTGCCAGCGATCCAGGGATGCCGGATAGCGCACCTCGGAGCACTCTCCGCCGCCGACTTCCCGGCCGACACGGTTGCTCTCCTCAACCAGACGCATCGCCTGAGTCTCGAAGGGCAAGGCCTCGTGCGACCCGGCCGGCGTGGACCCGTCGCGCACGCTCCTCCGGCCTCGCTCGACCTGCTCCGACACGTCGAGATCCTCAAGCTCAGCCTCGAGGAGGCCACCGTGCTCGGGCTCGAGCCGACGCAGAGCTCGCTCCAGCAGCTCGGTGTCCCCGAGCTCGTACTAACCGACGGGGAGCATGGGGCGTGGATCCTCGCCGAGGGCCGACTCATCAAGATCGTGGCCGACTCGATTCCCGTCCGTGACGTCACGGGGGCTGGCGACGGTTTCATCGCCTGCTACCTGGCGGCACGGCTCGATGACGCACGGCCGGAGGACGCTGGACGCTTCGCCGCCGGCGCCGTAGCGACGATGCTGCGGCACCGGCAGGCGGAGGTCGAGCCGGGCGGATGAACGAAGGGTCTGGGCCAGCACCGGAGCCGCCCGTCGTTCTCGCCGACTGCGTGGACGGCGTGCACGCGGTCGAGCTCCACGCCGACGGCACCGAGTCGGTCGACGCGCGACCCGGCGCCACGATGCCACCGCGCGAACGGGATCCGTCGCTAGCGCCCGCTTGGGCCCGGTCACTGCTCGTCGACGTCGACGCGTCGGGCTCGACCGTCGTGCTTCTCCTCGATCGCCGACCCCCGGTGCTGGCGTCGTACGACGGTGGCGCGAGCTGGCGAGAGCGAGCCGCGGGCGTGCCGATCGGCGTCGCGATCGCGCTCGGCGACAACCCCGATCAGGTAGTGATGGCGACGAGCAATCGTCTCTACGTGTCGTTCGACGGAGGCCAGTTCTGGAGCTCGCTCACGACCGAGCTCGACGGCATCACCGCGGTCTGCTGGCAGTAGAGGAGCAACCGCATTCCGCAGAAGCCCTCCGGAAGGTCAGCCCTCCAGAGGAATGTCCCGTGAGTGAACGTCCTCGAGACGCTCGCGACGCTTGACCACCCGGGCCGCCCCCTCCGCGAGCAACGCGACCTCCGGCCGCGGGAAGCTGTTCACCTGAGTAGACGTCGTGTCGCAGTACGCGCCTTGATGGAGCAGGCAGACCAGATCTCCCGCGGCAAGCTCCGGTAGCTCGATGCCCTCGGCGATCGTGTCGGTCAGGCACGTCTGGCCGACGAGCTCGACGTTTGGAGCGGCCGGCGTGTCGAACGGCCGGTCGACGACGAGCACCGGGTGGGCCATCTTGAGCATGCTCCGAATCACGAACATCATCGCGGACGCGTCGATGTAGACGAACCGCTTCGCCGGCCCGCCGCGACGGACGGCCTCCTTCACCTCGCTCACCTCGGCGAGGAGGACGACCGCGTCCCACACCATGTGGCCGCCACTCTCAAACTGTACGAGCGGTAGCTCGTCTCCTTCGAAGTGCGACTCGATCGCGCTAAAGACGGCGTCGGCGAAAGCAGGCGCCGACGGAAGCGCGTGCCACGTCGCCTCCTCGGGTCTGCCGGGCGGGGCGACGTGAATCGAACCGCTTGCGCGGATACCGCCGCCGAGGTTCAGCCGCTCCACCTCGACGCCGAGTGACGCCCTGACCCTGGCCGCGAACCTGCACAGCTCGGCCGCCGACTCGGCGTGGTGGGCGAGCGCACTCTCGGTCGAGTAGTCAGATAGGTAGCCGGGAAACACCACGTGGTGGTGAAGCCCTCGAAAGGCGAGGTTCGGCGCGTCGACGACTGTCCGCACGACCTTCATCGCCTCCCCCGAGGCGACGTCCGAGCCGAACTTGTCGGCCGCGCTCGCGGCGTGAACATACGACGGGTCAATCTCCAGAAGACGCTCGTAGTCGAGCTGAACGCGCACGGTGCAGTCGACGACGTTGCCGGCTTCGCGCGCGAGCGCGTCGAGACGCTGAGCCTCGACGCAGGAGTCGATATTGACCTCTCGCGCCCCGAGCTGGGCGGCTGCCGCGAGCGCGCGCTGGCTCTTGCCGCAGCCGTTGAGCACGACGTCGGATGGCGGAACCCCGAGGCTTCGAACGATGTCGAACTCGTATTCCGCGCTGCAATCAAGCTTCGCTCCGCGCTGATGAAGGAGCTGCACGACGGCGAGAGTGTTGTGCGCCTTCATCGAGAACGCGATCTCACAGCGTGGGTATCGCCCGCGGAACGCGCCCAAGAGCTCGTCGAAGTTGTGCTCGAGCGTCGAGCGCGATATCGCCCACAGCGGCGTGCCTCGCTCGCGCGCGAGCCGGCCGAGGTCGACGCCGTCGAGCTCGAGTCCTCCGCTCGGGCCGACGCCGAGCGCCGCGGGCCAAGCTCTCTGCGCACCGGCGACGTCGGTCGCGTGCACCTCCGATGTCATGAGCCGAGCGGCGGGAGCCTGAACTCTCCCCGTGAGACGACGACAGCGGCACCGCCGACGACAACGCGGTCGATGTGTTCAGCCGAGCCATGCGCGACCGCGGTCAGCTCACTCGGGCGGCCAACCTGTTCGCCCTGGGCGAGAAGAATCAGCTCGCCGGCCTCGACGACGCCGTGGCGCACGAGATGGCATGCGAGCGGTCCCGCCGCAGAGCCCGTCGCGGGATCCTCCGGCACGCCGAAGGCTGGAGCGAACATGCGCGTGACGAACTCCGATCCCGAGCCGGCAAAGCAGCTCGTTCCAAGCTGGGGCAGCGCCGCAAGACGCCCCATGTCCGGCTCGAGGCGAGCGACAGACGCCGCATCCTCCATCTTCACCATCACGTGTGTCAGCCCGTTGTCGTAGACCTCTACCGGCAGCCGCGACTCGACGCCGCCCAACGCATCGAGCAGCTCATCGGCCTCGGCGAATTCCTCGACTCGCGGCACCGGCTGCTCCATCCAGCCAAAAACGATCTTGGGGCCTTCTCGCTCGACGGTCACGGGTACGTCCCCCACACCGGTCTCGAGCACGATCCGCTCGAGCTGAAGCGGCCCCGCAAGCACGAACGCGGTACCAAGGACGGGATGTCCGGCGAAGGGGATCTCCGCAGCCGGCGTAAAGATGCGAATACGCGCGTGACCCTCACCCGCCGCCGGGTAGACGAAGACCGTCTCGGAGAAGTTGAACTCCCGGGTGAGCGGCAGCAGCCAGGCCTCGGGGATCTCTCTCGCGTCCGTGAAGACCGCCAGCTGGTTGCCACCGAACGGGGTAGTCGTGAAGACGTCGGCGATGACGTAGCGCATGACAACCACGCGAGCACTGTAGGCGGAACCGGGCGTGCGGCACCTGGTGATCGCTACCTTGCTATGCGCTCAGCCTTGGTGGGCCGGTCTACCGCCTCGCGCCCGGCTCACGCTCACGAGTATTCTCTCGGCGCGTGATGCAGTCGCCAGGGCCAGTCCGCCCCGCGCCGTGAGCGCGGTTGAGGTCACGGGCCTGCGCAAGTCGTATGGCTCGCACGAGGTGCTGCGCAACATCGATCTGGCGATCGCGAAAGGGGAGATCTTCGCGCTGCTCGGCCCGAACGGCGCGGGCAAGACGACGACGATCGAGATCCTCGAGGGGTATCGCGACCGCGACGATGGCGAGGTGAATGTGCTCGGCGTCGATCCCGCTCGGGCGGACAGCGCCTTCCGTGCACGCATCGGCATCGTGCTGCAGTCGAGTGCGGTCTATCCGCGACTTCGCGTCGACCAGACGCTGCGCCTGTTCGCCGGCTACTACCCACAGCCACGCGAGCCTGAGGAAGTACTCGAGCTCGTCGGCCTGAGCGAGCGGGCGCGTTCGCGCGTGCGCACGCTGTCCGGAGGCCAGAAGCGACGCCTCGATCTCGCGCTAGCGCTGATCGGCGATCCCGAGTTGATCTTCCTCGACGAGCCGACGACCGGCGTCGATCCTGTGGCGCGCCGGCGCGCCTGGGGCATGATCGGAGACTTGCGTCAACTCGGGAAAACGGTTGTCCTGACGACTCACTACCTCGAGGAGGCGCACCAACTCGCGGACCGCATCGCGATCCTGCGCAACGGCGAGATCGCGGCTGAAGGCACGCCGGCCGAGCTCCTCTCGGAAGGCGCGAGCACGGAGATCCGCTATCGGCGCGACGGAGAGACCGTGTTCGTGCATACCGAGACACCGACAACTGTGCTCCACCAGCTCACGGCCGAGGCGATCGAGCAGGGCTCCGAGCTCGACGGTCTGGAAGTACACCGGCCCACGCTCGAGGACTACTACCTCGACCTGCTCGACGAAGAGGACTGATGTCGCGCCTTTTCGTCCACGAGGTCCGCAGCCAACAGCTGCTGTTCTGGCGCAACTACGAGGCCGCGTTCTTCGTCTTCGCACTGCCGATCATCTTCCTCGTCCTGCTCGGCAGCGTGTACGGAGACTCCGAGATCGACGGCATCCGCGGCTCGACGTTCCTGCTGGCGGGCATGATCGGCTACGGGATCGCCGCCACGGCCTTCGCGGGTCTCGGCATCAGCGTGGTTATTCGGCGGGAGTCGGGCGTGCTCAAGCGCGTGCGGGGAACCCCGATCCCACCCGTGATCCATCTCTCGGGTCTGATCGCTTCGATGCTCATCGTCGTGGGCGTCAACGTCCTGATCCAGCTGCTCATCGGTCACTACGCCTTCGACGCCGACTGGCCCAGCTCCGCACCCTCGTTCGCGCTCGAGGTCTTGCTCGGAGCGGCCGTCTTTGCAGCCATGGGCCTGGCGATCACCGGCCTGATCAGGAGCGCCGAAGGCTCATCGGCCGTGATCAACGCGATCTACCTGCCGATGGCCTTCCTGTCCGGCGCGTTCTTCTCCACGGAATCGATGCCAGCCTTTCTCCAGGCGATCGCCGACGTCCTACCGCTCACGTACCTGCTGCGGATGCTCCGGGACTCGTTCGTCGCCGGCGACACGATCGCAGACCACGGGACGGATGTGGCCGTCCTGCTGGCCTGGGGAGCCGTGTCACTCGTCTTCGCGCTCCGCACCTTTCGCTGG
>JAUVPB010000065.1 GCA_030598925.1 Actinomycetes bacterium | reverse complement strand
GTCTCGGCAGAGCCCGTACGTCGCGCCCCACACCGACTCGACCTGGGCCGGAGACATGCCGATCCGTACTCCGCCGAGCTCCGATCCGAAGCGGACGACGCCCGCCGCTGGCAGCGCAGGAGCGCCAGGCCCGCTTCCGCCGGACGGCGCCGGCTCGGGCCCGCTGATCGTCGCGGAGCTCGGCGCGATGGTCGCCAGGCCGATCATGCACGCCGCCGCCACGATGGCGAGTGCCGCCGATGAGTGCCGTCCGGCTGACGTCATCGGCCTCGGCGAGCAGCCTAGGCGGCGGCGAGCGCTCCCTGGACAGCCTCGGTCATTGCGAACGAATCGAGGCCGTTCTTGAGTGACTCGGCCACCTGCGCGATCTCGTCGGGCGAGATCGTCAGCGGAGGTGATATCGGAACGCCGCGGAGCGTGGGTCGCGTGATCACTCCGGCCTCGCGGACATGCGCGCCCAGCTGGTTGGCGGCCCCGGGAACGCGCTCGAGAACGCGCTCGTCGAGATCGACCGCCGCGAGCAGTCCGACGCCGCCGCGAACCTCGGCGACCAGCTCGTGGTCGGCCAGGGGCTGGACGCTCTCCAGCAGCGTGCCCTCGAGCTCCTGGCCGCGTGTTACGAGGCCCTCGCGCTCCATGATCTCGATGTTCGCCAGGCCCGCGGCGCAACAGGCAGCGTGGCCGGCATATGTCGGCCCATGGCGGAAGGCCACTCGGCCGGGCTCGCTCCAGAACGGCTCGGCGACGCGTCCGGAGACGACGACGCCACCCACCGGCAGGTAGCCGCTAGTGACGCCCTTGGCGAACGTGATCATGTCGGGTTTGATGTCGAATCGCTCGACACCGAACCAGGAGCCGAGCCGCCCGAAGCCGCAGATGACGGCGTCGGCAACCACGAGGATCCCGAGCGACTGGCAGAGCTCGGTCACGGCCTCGACGTAGCCCTCTGGCGGCGGTAGGACGCCGCCAGCGCCGATTACCGGCTCGAAGAAGAACGACGCGATCTTGTCGCTGCCGATCTCGCTGATCTTTCGTTCGAGCGCGTCGACAGAGTCGTACTGGACCTGGGTTGTATCGGTCACGAGCGGTCCGAAGCCCTGCCGGTTCGGCGGCATTCCGCCGAGGCTGGTGCCAAACCCGTGCGCGCCGTGATACGCGCTGGTGCGACTCACGTGGTGGATACGGTCGCTCTGGCCCAGCACATCCCAGTACAGCCGGCTGAGTTTGGCCGCCGTATCGATCGCCTCGCCGCCGCCGCTCGTCAGGAAGATCTTGGCGTCGTCCATCGGCGCTCGATCGCTCAGCGCCTGTGCAAGGTCGCGAGCCGGCGGTGTCGCGATCTCGCCGAAGCAGGAATAGGTCTCGATCTGCTGCATCTGTGCGGCGACGGCGTCGATGATCTCTTGCCTTCCGTGGCCGATCTGCGCGTACCAGAGGCTCGCCGCGCCGTCGATGTAGCGGTTGCCGTCGTCGTCCCAAAGCCAGATGCCCTCGCCGCGGCTGATTACGACCTCGTTATGGCGGATAGCTGCCATGTCGGAGAACGGGTGCCAGAGTGCTGTATCGCGCATGGTGTGCCCTTTCTGCGTCGGCCCGGAGGCTCGTCGCAGTGTTCCTTTCTCTCGCGGCTTCTACGCCCGTTGTGCGGCGGCCTGTTCGATCGATTCTTCCAGAATTTCCATCCCCCGCGCGAGATCGTCTGCGGCAACAACGAGTGGAACTAGGATCCGGATGACGTTGCTGTGAACGCCGGACGTCATGAGAAGGAGGCCCTTACCGCGTGCGATGTCGACCGTCGCTGCGGCTAGCCCTGGCGCGGGCGTCTTCGTCTCTCGGTCCAGCACGAGTTCGATCGCGCGCATCGCCCCGAGTCCTCGCGTCTCACCCACCGCGTCGACCCGGGCGGCAAGCGCCGCCAAGGCCGTCTCGAGCTGGCTGGCCACGCCATCGGCTCGCGCCCGGAACTCATCTGTCACGACTTCGGCAAGAACAGCCTGTGCGGCAACGCACGACAGGGGGTTCCCGATGAACGTTCCGCCGAGGCCCGAGGAATGGACGGAGTCCATGAGCTCGGCACGGCCCGTCACCGAGGTCAGCGGCAGCCCGCCGCCGAGCGATTTGCCGCCCACAATCAGGTCGGGCTCCACATCGACATGGTTGATCGCCCAGACGGGGCCGGTTCGACCCATACCGGTCTGGATCTCGTCGTCGACGTAGAGGATGCTGTGCGCGTCGCAGATCGCGCGCACACGTTCGAGGAACGGCGCAGGCATCGGGATGAAGCCTCCCTCACCCTGCACGGGCTCGAGCACGACACACGCCACGGTCTCCGGGTCGACTTCCGCCTTGAAGAGGTACTCGAGCCCGGCGGCAGCGGTCTCTGTTGAGATCCCGCGGTACGGGTACGGGGCCGGGGCCCTGTACACCTCGGGCGCGAAAGGGCCGAAGCCCTTCTTGTACGGATTGACCTTGCTGGTCATCGTCATCGCGAGCAACGTCCGGCCGTGGAACGCCCGATCGAAGACGACCACGGCGGGGCGGCCCGTTGCCGTACGCGCGATCTTGACCGCGTTCTCGACGGCCTCGGCGCCGGAGTTCAGGAGGATGCTCTTCTGCTCGGCCCCTCGACAGGGCGACAGCTCGGCGAGTCGGCGGCACACGTCGATGAACGGCTCGTACGCCGAGATCACGAAACATTGGTGGAGGTAGTCGTCGACCTGTGCGTGGAGTGCTTCGACCACACCCGGAGCGTTGTGGCCGACGTTCTGGCAGCCGATGCCGCCAACGAAGTCGAGGTACTCCTGACCGTCGACATCCCAAACCTTTGCGCCCTCGGCCCGCGCCACAACGATCGGCGCGGTCGCGATGCCGCGGGCAACGTATCGGTCGCGCGCCGCGAGCAGGGCGTCCATGGTGGCGCTTTCTTGAATCGTCATCTCCCGGTGTCCTCCTCAGGCGGTCGCGGGCCCCAGCTTACGCCGCGACGGGCTCGGGTGCTCACACACAAGTTGCAGCCGCATGGTGTTCTCGGCGAGACTGTCGGTCGACAACTCGGCTTCCATGGAGGAGAGACTCGTGGGCACACTACGCGTGGCCGTCGATGTGGGCGGGACATTTACGGACATCTGCGTGATGGACGAGTCGGACGGGACCGTTCGCGTGGCGAAGGTGCCCTCCACTCCGGATCCGATCGACGGTGTGATCGAGGGTGTCGGTCACGCCGGCGTCGACTTCAAGGACGTGGCGCTGTTCTCCCACGGCACGACAGTCGCGACGAACGCGCTCATTACGCGCAAGCTCCCGCGATCGGCGATGGTGACCACGCGGGGCTTCCGCGACGTGATCGAGATCGGCCGCGGAACAAAGGACGATCTCTGGGATGCCTACAAGGACGTCGCCCCTCCGTACATTCGTCGGCGCGATCGGCTCGAGGTCTCGGAGCGGGTCGACTACTCGGGCAACGTGCTCAAGGAGCTCGATGAGGGGGACGTCCGGCGCGCGGCTGCGATCCTTCGGAAGCGGGAAGTTGAGGCCATCGCGGTCTGCTTCGTGAATTCGTACGCAAACCCGGATCACGAAATCAGGGCGAAGGAAATTCTTGAAGAAGAGCTTCCCGGCCTAGCGATTTCGGCGTCCAGCCAGATCCTCCCCGAGATCTTCGAGCATGAGCGCTTCTCGACCACGGTGGCGAACGCGGTGCTGTCACCGCTCGTCTCCGGGTACGTCGAGCGGCTAGGCGCTCGACTGACGGCGGAAGGATACGGGGGGGATGCGCTCCTCCTGCACTCCGGCGGTGGCGTCATGACGCCCAAGCTCGCGTCGAAGTACGCGGTGCGACTGGCGGCGTCCGGCATCGCGGCCGGCGCGATCGCAGCCCGGCATGTCGCGGTGACGTGCGGCTTCGAGAACGCCATCGGCCTCGACATGGGTGGCACGAGTACGGACATCTCTCTCGTGTGGCAGGGGCGTGAGCGGGTGACGCGCGATTGGTTCGTCGAGTACGGCTATCCCATCCGCTTCCCGAGCATCGAGGTTTTGACCATTGGGGCCGGCGGTGGCTCGCTCGCGTGGACCGATCCGGCGGGAGCGCTGCGCAACGGTCCGCAATCGGCGGGTGCCGATCCGGGCCCGGCCTGCTACGGCCGCGGCAACACGGAGCCGACGAACACCGACGCAAACGTTGTGCTCGGTCGGCTCGGCGAAGAGCTCATCGGCGGCGCGATGTCGTTGGACCGACGCCTCGCTGAAGAAGCGGTAGAGAGGCTGGGCGAGCGGGTCGATCTCGAGCGAGTGGAGGCAGCCCGCGCGATCCTGCGCGTCGCGAACGCCAACATGGCCGATGCTGTCCGTCTCATCTCGATTCGGCGGGGCTACGACCCGCGCGACTTCGCCCTCGTCGTGTTCGGCGGCGCGGGCGCGCTTCACGGCGCGGCACTGGCCGAGGAGCTGGCGATCCCCACGGTCATCGTTCCACCGAACCCGGGAATAACCTCGGCGCTGGGCTGCCTTCTCGTCGACATCCGTCACGACTTCGCGATCATGCACCTCGCGGACGCGGGCACCGCGAATGCGCAAGCAGTCGAAGAGGAGTTTCAGCGACTCGACATCGAGGCGAGGGAGCGGCTCGAGAGTGAAGGAGTCCCGCCGGAGCAGATCACGCTCGAGCGCTTGATCGACATGCGCTACGTGGGGCAATGGCGGTCGTTGTCGGTCTCGGTGGACAATCCGCTCGATCTCGAGGCGGCTGTCGACCTGTTCCACAACGAGCACGAGCGCGAGTACAACTACCGCCGCGACGACGCCGGGGTCGAGATCTACCAGCTCAATGTGCGCGCGATCGGCATTGCTCCAAAGCCGGAGTTCAAGCGTCATGCCATTTCCGGCGACGAGCCGGTGCCCGAGGCCATGCGATCTGTCCACTTCGACGAGGCCGATGAAGCGGTTCAGACACCCGTGTACGAGAGGGGAGAGCTTCCGGCAGGAGCCACGATCGTTGGCCCTGCCATCATCGATCAGCTTGATGCGACAACGGTCGTTCCGCCCGGTTGGAGCGCTGAGGTGGACGAGTGGTTGAACCTACGGATGTCCAAGACGGAGGTAGCCCGATGAGCAGGAGCGAGGGTCGCGCCTACACACTCGATCCGGTTACGTTCGAGGTGCTGAAGAACGCGTACGTGAACACCGTCGACCAGATGGCGGAGCAGATCCTCCGCACCTGCCACTCATTCGTGATCTACGCGCGCGACTTCTCCTCGGCGCTCTGCGATCTACAGGGCGACACGATCATGCAGGGAACACAGGACATCGCGGTCCACGTCGGGACACTCCACTACACCGCCAAGGCCGTCCTCGATGCGTTCGAGGGCGACATCAACCCGGGCGACGTGTTCGCGATCAACGATCCGTACCTCGGTGGCACCCATTTCAATGACGTTCGGATCATCAGGCCGATCTTCGTCGGCGACGAGGTAATCGCGTACGCGCAGTCGAACGGTCACTGGGCCGACGTCGGTGGTTCGGTGCCGGGGTCCTTCGACGTCAATGCGAAGGAGCACTTCGCGGAGGGCCTCCGCATACCGCCCGTCCGCCTGTGGGATGGAGGCAAGTACCTCGACGACGTGGTCAGGATGATTAGCTCGAACTCTCGAGCGCCGAGTGACATCGAGGGTGACCTCCACGCTCAGGCCGAGGCAACGCGGATCGCCGAGCAAGAGATCCTCCGCCTCGTCGAGAAGTACGGAAAGGACACGATCACCACGGGCTTCACGGAGGTGCAGGACTACGTCGAGCGGCTGACGCGCCAGCGCATCGCCGAGTTGCCCGACGGCACGTGGGAGACGGAGGACTACATCGACTACGACCCTGCGATCGGCGAGGGCCTGGTCCCGATTCGCGTGAAGATGACGATTGAGGGCGACCAGGTGATGTACGACCTCTCGGGCTCGCATCCAGCCGTCGGCACGTTCCTCAACGCAGGGTTCGGTAGCGCGTTCTCGGGCATCGTTGCCGGCACCAAGACCTTCTTCCCGGACGTGCCGCTGAACTCGGGCTTCTACCGGGCCATCAAGGTCGATCTCGGGCCCGAGGGGACCGTGGTCAATGCGACCTGGCCAACGGCTGTCACCGGCTTCTGCTCAGGGCCCTACGAGAAGATCATGAACTCGATCTTCGAGCTATGGTCGAACGTGATGCCGGAGCGGGCGATCGCCTGTTCGTTCAACCTCGAGTACCTCCTCGTGGGCGGGCGAGACACGCGTCGCCCGGAGAGCCCGTACTTCATGTGGTACGACTGGATGGTTGGCGGTTGGGGGGGCCGAAACGGCCGGGACGGATCGAACGCCACGGCGCCGATCTTTGGCGTCGGGCTCGCGGTACAGCCGCTCGAGGGTCAGGAACGACTCTCACCCGTGATCACGACCGAGCACACGATCCGGGCCGACTCCGGTGGACCCGGCGAGTTCCGCGGCGGGTGTGGTGTCGAGAAGGGCGCCATCCTCACCGAGGCCGAGCAGACCGTCATGTCCTACTGCTGCGACCGCGCGCGCTCGATTGCGTGGGGCATCGAAGGTGGGCTGCCTTCGCTCCCCCACGGGGTCTGGCTCACGCGCAAAGACGGCGATCCAGACTTCCTGGGGGCGGTGTTCTCCAACGTGGATGTCGCTGAGGGCGATCGCTTCACCCGCCCCTCCGCTGGCGGCGGCGGCTTTGGCGACCCGCTCGACCGCGATCCGAACAGCGTGCTCGAGGACGTTGCCGACGAGTACGTCTCGATCGAGCGGGCGCTCATCGACTACGGCGTCGTGGTCGAGCTGGTCGACGGGGATCTCGCCGAGTACACGCTTGACCTGGACGGCACCGAGCGGGAGCGAGCCAGGATTCGAGCCGCCCGGGTTGGGTGGCTCGAAGAGGATGCGGAATCGGTCGCAGAGCGATATCGGGCGGGCACGCTCGACGTTCTCGACCTCGTGCGGCACTACGGCGTCATACTCGACTGGGGCTCGGGCGATCTGCTCCCGAAGACGACGAAGACGTTCCGTGAGATGCTCGTACGACGCGCAGTCCCCCACTGGTAGCCTCCCGCGCCGATGGCGTACCGCATCTCGGTCGACACCGGCGGAACGTTCACCGACATCGTCGTCGCCACCAGCGATGGCGCGCTGCACATCGGGAAGGCGCTCACGTCTGAGACGCGCGCCTTCACGGGTATCGAGGCCGGTCTCGCGCAGGTCGCGAGCGAACTCGGTGTCGGCGCGCGTGAGATTCTCGCCGAGGCGGAGGTATTGACGTACGGAACGACGCGCGCGACGAACGCCATCGTCGAACAGAAGACGGCGCGGACAGCGTTCTTCACGACCGCAGGCTTCCCCGAGATCCTCCTCCTGCGAGAAGGCGGAAAGCCAGACCCATTCCGGCACATTCCGTTCCCGAAGCCCTACATCCCGCGGCACCTCACGTGGGAGATCGACGAGCGAGTCGACTCTGAGGGAGACGTCTACCGACCGCTCGACGAGGAGAGTGTCGTACGTGCGCTCGACGCGGCCGGCGACGTGGGCTGCGAAGCCGTGGCGGTCTGCCTGCTCTGGTCGATTCTCAACCCCATGCACGAGTTGCGGATCGGCGAGATCATTCGAGAGCGACTGCCCAGTACGCCGTTCACGCTCTCGCACGAGCTCAATCCCGTCGTTCGAGAGTATCGCCGTGCGTCGTCGACAGCCATCGATGCGTCGCTCAAGCCGCTGATGCAGAGCTACGTCACGAAGCTGGAAGAGGACCTCCGTGAAGCCGGTTTCTCGGGCCACCTGCTGATCGCGACGTCGTACGGCGGCTCGTGGCGCCCCGCAGACATCGTCGCGAAGCCAGCGTACTCGGTCGGATCGGGGCCATCGATGGCGCCCGTTGCCGCGGTCACGTACGCGGAAACTGATCTCGAGACGGACAACGTCATCGTCTGCGACACGGGTGGTACGACCTTCGACGTGGGACTGATCTCGGGCGGCTCGATCAACTACACGGCCGAGACCTGGCTCGGTGGTCGCTGGGTCGGCCACATCACGGGCCTGCGGTCGGTTGACGTGAAATCGATTGGCGCGGGCGGAGGTTCGATCGCGTGGCTCGATCCCGGCGGTCTTCTTCGCGTCGGCCCTCACAGCGCGGGAGCGGATCCCGGCCCGGCCTGGTACGGACAGGGCGGAACGGCACCGACCGTGACAGACGCTGCCGTCGTGCTCGGCTACCTCGAGCCGACCCAGTTTCTCGGTGGCCGCCTCGCCCTCGATGTCAACGCGGCGCGCAGCGCCATTCAGACGATCGCGACGCCGCTAGGCATGTCGGTCGAGGAGGCTGCGAGCTCGGCCCTCGTGGTCTCGGTCGAGAATATCGTGGCCGCAATTCGCGAGATCACGATCGCCCAGGGCATTGACCCACGTGAGGTGGCTATCGTCGCGGGTGGGGGAGCCTCCGGCCTGACGATCGGCCAGATTGCCCGGGAGCTCGGGTGTCGAGAGGTCCTCGTTCCGCGGACAGCTGGCGCGCTCAGCGCGTGCGGCGCCATGTACTCGGACGTCGTCACGGAGTTCTCGACCGCGCATTACGCAGAGACTCGCGAGTTTCCGGTAGCCACCGTCAACGACGTGTTGGACGATCTCGGGCGCCGCGCCGACGGGTTTCTCGCCGATCTCGACGACATCGATCCGCCGGAGGTGCGTAAAGAGTTCAGCGTCGATGCGCGGTACCGATCACAGGTCTGGGAGCTCCCGATCGATCTGCCCGTCGAGCGCTTCGACGAGCAGAGCGGCGCCTCCGACCTCGAGCAGGCCTTCCACGAGCAGCACGAGCGCGTCTTCGCAGTGCGCGAGGAGGGTCAATACCTCGAGTGCCTGATCTGGAAGTGTCGGGCGATTGCTCGCCTCGCCTCGCCCGCAATGGCGCCGATCGAGGACGGCGCCGGCACGGCGATCGTGTCTGACCACGGCGAGGCGTTCTTCCGTGGGATGGACTTTGTCGATACCCCGCGCTACGACGGCGGAACGTTGCCACAGGGAACAGAGATTCACGGCCCCGCGATCCTGCGAGAGCCGACGACAACCGTGGTCGTCTACCCGGGGAGCACGCTCCGCGTGACGGGTTTCGGCAACTACGTGCTCAAGATTGATACAACCACGGCAGCGCGCACCGAAAGGCGGTAAGTGGGTGGCCAATTTCGATCCAGTGCTGCTGTCTGTGATTGCGAACAGGCTCGACTCCATCGTGCGAGAGATGGAGAACACCCTGCTGCGAAGCGGACGCTCGGCTGTCCTGAACATGGCACGAGATTTCTCGTGCGCGATCATCACCGGCGACAACAGGCTCATCGCCTCCGCTGAAGGCCTGCCCGTTCACGTAATCGGGATGGAGTACCTCGCTGAAGCCATGACCGACCTTCATGACGACCTCGCGCCCGGCGACGCCTTCTTGCACAACGATCCGTACCTCGGCAACACGCATGCTGCTGATCACACGATCCTCGTACCGGTGTTCGTCGAGGGCAAGCACCTCTTCACGGCCGCGGCCAAGGCGCATCAGGCCGATTGTGGCAACGCGCGGCCAACCACCTACATGCCCTACGCGCGGGACGTGTACGAGGAGGGGGCGCTGATCTTTCCCGCGGTTCGCGTACACCGAGACTACGAGGAAGTGCGCGACATCATCCGCATGTGCCAGCGACGAATACGCGTACCCGACCAGTGGTACGGCGACTTCCTCGCCCAGGTGGGAGCGGCGCGTATCGGCGAGGCGCGCCTGACCGAGCTGAGCGAGAAGTACGGCGCGGACACGATCGAACGCTTCATCGAGGAGTGGTTCGACTACTCGGAACGCCGCATGATCCATGTGATCGAGCATCTGCCCGCCGGCACGATCGTGGGTGAAGGCCGTCACGATCCCTTCGGACCGGTGCCGGACGGGATCCCGATCACGGTCAAGATCACGGTGGACCCAGAGGACGCAATGGTCGAGCTCGACTTGACCGACAACATCGACTGTCTGGCGGCTGGTGTCAACGAGTCTCGGACCTGCGCGATGAACAACGTGATGACGGGGTTGTTTAACTCGATCGACCCGGACATTCCTCACAATGCCGGCACGTTTCGCCGCGTGCGGGTCAAGCTGCGTGAGAACTCGGTCGTCGGCGTTCCGCGGTTTCCGCACTCCTGCTCGGTCGCCACCACCAACGTTGGCGAGCGTTTGGTCGTTACGACCCAGCGCACGTTCGCCGACGCCTGGGAAGGCTACGGTCTCGCGGAGGGTGCATGCGGCATCGGCCCGGGCTTCGCCGTCGTTTCCGGCGAGGACCGCCGACGCGACGGGAGCCCGTACGTGAACCAGAAGTTCCTCGGCTCTCAGGGCGGTCCCGCGGGCCCGGACATCGACGGCTGGCTGACCTATGGCAACGCTGTCACGAACGGTCTCATGTTCCGCGACTCCGTCGAGATCGATGAACAGAAATATCCAATCAGGATCGACGAGATGCGCATTCGAGAGGACTCCGAGGGAGCCGGGTACCGTCGGGGAGCGCCCGGCACACGTGTCACATACGGGCCCAAGTGGGACACGATGACGGCTGCCTACGTCACCGACAACCATCACTTTCCGCCTCAGGGAACACGGGGCGGCGGCGACGGGGCGCCGTCGATCGCGTTCAAAGTTCTCGTCGATGGCTCCGAGGTATCACTCGAGCCCATAGCGCAGGTCGATCTTGCTCCCGGCGAACTGCTTGGCCAGCTGCTATCCGGCGGCGGCTACGGCGACCCGCTCGAGCGCGAGCCCGAGCTCGTCCGGGACGACGTGCTCAGCCGGTTCGTCAGCTTCGAGCGTGCGCGGGACGTCTACGGTGTGGTCTTCGAGGCCGAGGTGCTCACGGACGTGCTCACAGTCGTTGCGAAGCTCACGGCGGCGCGCCGGGACGAGCTGCAGGTCGGCGAGGGGGCGCAATGAGCTCGCGGAAACGGCTCGCGTCCAAGAACGCGATCGTGACCGGCGCGAGCTCTGGCCTCGGCGCAGCGATTGCCGCGAGCTTCGCGCGGGAAGGCGCGAACGTCGGCCTCTCGGGGAGGGATGCCGGGCGGCTCGAAGCGGTAGCCGAGCGCGCGCGGGCCAGTGGAGTGGTCGCGCATGCCGTTGCGCATGATCTCGCGCGCGATGAGGAGCCGGCCCGCCTCGCAACCGAGACCGTCGAGACGCTGGGCGGGGTCGACATCGTTGTTCACTCGGCCGGGCTATTCGAGCCGCAACCCTTCCTCGAGACCTCGCTCGAGGCGTTCGACCGGCAGTTCGCATTAAACGCGAGAGCCGGCTTCCTGCTCGCGCAGGCGGCGGTTCCGCACATGGGGAACGGTTCTTCGATCATCTTCATCAGCTCGATCGCGGGTCACGTCGCTTTTCCCAACTCCGTGGCGTATTGCGGAACGAAGGGCGCCCTCGAGTTGATGACGAAGGCGATGTGTACCGAGCTCGCGCCGCTTGGGATTCGCGTCAACGCGCTGGCTCCGGGAAACATCAAGACCGAGATGAACGAGTCACTGCGGAACCAACCTGGGTACGAGGATGGCTGCAATGCGCTGACGCCGGCCAATCGGTTCGGTGAGGCGGAGGAGATTGCCGAGACGGCCGTCTTCCTGGCGTCGGACGCGGCGACCTACGTCCACGGTGCATCGGTGCTCGTGGACGGCGGTTGGACGACGCGGTAGCGAACACCTCGGTAGACCACAACAAGAGGAGACAACGGTGAGCGCAGACCTGGAGAGCAGAATCGCCCGGCTCGAGGCCATCGAGGAGATCAAGAAGCTGAAGTCGCGGTACGCGCAGGCCTGTGACGACGGGTACAACCCCGAGACGATGAGATCGATCTTCAGCAACGACGGAGTGTGGGACGGTGGCGACGCCTTCGGTCGGTTCGAGGGGCAGGACGCCATCTGCGAGTTCTTCGGGGGCGTTTCGAGTCAGATCACATGGGCGCTGCACTACATGATCGCGCCAGAGATCGAGATCGGCGACGACGGGAAGACGGCCACCGGGACGTGGTACATCTGGATGGCCTTCACCTCGGCCGGCGACTCCGGTCCCGAGGCCGGCTGGATCGCCGGTCTCTACAGCGACGAGTACCGACTCGAGCCAGAGGGCTGGCGTATCTCCTTGCTCGAGCTCGACCTGCAGATCATGTCGCCGTACGAGGCCGGCTGGGCGAAGATCCCGATGATGAGCTGACGCGGGCTCGGCGGGCCCGTCCACGCAGTCACCATTTCGTATCCCCTCGACGGGGGCGTCGAATAGGCTGCCGATCGGTGAGTTCCGTGATGCGCGAGACGATGTGGCGCCAGCCCGCCGATTTGCGGGGGCTCGTCGCCGATGCCGCGGCCGTTGACGAGGCCACGGGGCTGCTCCAGGGCAGACGGATCGCCGTCGTCGGCACGGGAACCAGTTGGCATGCGGCGAATCACAGCGCGTGGTTCTTGCGAGCCGCCGGCGTCGATGTCGCCGCGCTCCAGGGAATGGACGTCGCTCTGTGGCCAGAGCACGT
>JAUVPB010000246.1 GCA_030598925.1 Actinomycetes bacterium | reverse complement strand
CGTCGGGCTGACCATGAGCGCGTTCGCCATCTATCTCGCCGCGGTCACTCCGCTGCTCGTGAACGAGGACGCCGCTGCCCGGAGCCGTTCGCTCACCTCCCTGATCGATAAGACCGACGGGAGACTGGTCGCGCTCACGCTCACCGGCGCGGCAACGGGGGTCGTTGTCGCTGCCGGCCTCGAACTGCGTCTGCTGCCGGGTTTCCTCCTACTCGGCCTCCTCAGCCTGATAGCGCCGGCCATTGTTCGGGGCAAGCTGGGGCCGCTCGCGGGCCTCAGTCAGGGGCTGCACTTCATGCAGGGAAACGCGGTCGCGTTCGCGGCGCTCGGCGCCGTCCTGGGCGCCGGCTGCCTCGGTCTGTACGCGCTGCTGGCGTTCGTGCTCGATCCGTTGCCCGCGTTCCTGACCGAGTTCGTTGCGGTGACGGCAACCGCGACGCTCGCGGCTCCGATCGCGGCTCACGCGTTCGTCTCGACGTTCGACGGTCGGGTAGCCGGCCGCCGCCTGTCCATGCGCCCGCGACAGCAGCGCGGCGGCGCCAGCCCCGCGGCGGCGGGCCGCGCCGCGCTCGAACGCACGCTCACCGGCCGTGGTGGACGCGGCTCCAAGCGGCGCTGGCGCGTCGCGTTCACAGCGCAGTCGCGCCCGCAGTCCTCGCAGCTGCGCTACTCGCCCGAGGCGGCGACGATGACGCTGCGAATCGGGTCGGATTCAGGCGTGAGCCCGCCCGTGCCAGATTGGGCGCAGACCGAAGAGTCGGTCGCGGCCGACGAACTACAAACCGCCGTCTGAACGACAGCAGCTACGGCGTACGGTCCTTACAGCGCGCGCGCGCTGTCTACGAGCGGTGCGGGGTCGGGTAGCTGGCCGGGGTCGGGCGCCACCCACGCGTACTTGAGCGTGCCGTCGGTGTCGACGAGGAACGCGCCGCGCGTGTTCGCGGGCGAGTAGTCAGCCAGCAGATCGATGATGTCCGACCCGTGCTCCGAATAGACGCCGAACGCCTTCGCGGCCTCCCAGTTGTAGTCCGAGAGCAGTCCGTACTCGATGCCGATCTTCTCGGCGAACGCTGCGTGTGAAAACGGCGTGTCCGCTGAGACTCCGAACAGCTGAACACCAAGGCCCTCTAGCTCTGACGCTCGTGTCCCAAACTGGGACAGTTGGCGTTGTCAGCCACCCTCCGGGGACCCGGTGAAGTCGAAGATGTAGAAGTGGATCGCGGTCGGGCCCTTCGCGAACAGCTCCGAGCTCGAAAGGGCATCGCCAGGGCCTCGAATAATTCGAAACTCCGGAACCTTGTCGCCTACCTGTAGGGCCATGGAGCGCACCGCCTTATCGATTTTGTTACTCGAGTCGCTGCAGCTTACAGCTCTGAGCTAGCGCTCACGGTCAAGCAGAAACCGTGGTCCGTCTCCGGCCGAGCGCGCAATGTAGCGGCCCGATCCGGGAGCCGCAGTGACCTCGCAATCGCGGCACACGATCTGGCCTCGAAGCATCGTGAGAACGGGCCAGCCCCGCAACGAGCCGTCCGAGTACAGGTTGTGGTCGGACCACGTGCCGAGGAGCTCGGGCGTCGGCGTACGCTCGAGCTCGAGGTCGACCACGACGAGATCAGCGTCCGCACCAACCTGGATGACCCCCTTGGCCGGGTAGAGACCGAAGATCCGCGCAGCGTTCGTTGAGGTCACCTCGACCGCACGCTCGAGGCTGAGCCTCCCGGTACCTACACCCTCGCTCAACACGATCGGAAGCAGCGTGCCCTGACCCGGACCGCCGCGCATCGCTTCGAACACATCCCCTGCCTTGGCCGCACGCAGGGTCGAGGCGCTGTCGGACCCAACGCAATCGAGCGTCCCAGAGGCCAGAGCCTGCCAGAGAGCCTCGTTGTCCTCAGGGGAGCGTACGGGCGGGCTGAACTTGACGTCGGTCGAAGAGTCGACGACGTTGTGGACGAGGTAGTGGGTGCAGGTCTCGCCGTACACATACGGCCACGTTCTCCGAGCGCGTTCGAGCGCCTCAACAGCTCGCGCACCGGACAGATGGACGGCGTACAGAGGGACGCCCGCCTCCTCGGCGAACAGGCTGGCCCTCAGAATCGCCTCGACCTCGCCGATCTCCGGATGAACCGCTTCCCAGGCCGCGAGGCCCTCTAGCTGCGGCGGTCGTCCGCGAGCCCACGCGCGGTTGATGATCTCGGCGTTCTCGGCGTGGACGCACGCGAGCGTTGCGCCGACTGCCGCCATCTCATGGAGCGCTTCGAGCATCAACCCGTCGGTGAGGCCGTTCCACGAATCGTCCGGCGGCGCGTCCGCCAGCGCGCGATAGGCGAGATAGAACTTGATGCTCGGGCATCCCCACTCCGTCACTGCTGCCCGCACGTGGTCCGCCGTGCTCTCGTCGTACACCGACGGCGTCATGAAGAAATCGGCGGCGCTGTGCTGCTTCGCGCGCTCGAGAACGTGTGGGTACTCGTCGGCGGGCGCTCGATGAAGAAGGTGCATCGTCGTCGTGCCGCCGACGAGTGCCGCCCGACTGTCGGCGCGACACTGCTCGACGAAATCGCCCTTGTAGCCCCAGTGCACGTGGGTATCAATGACGCCTGGCAGGACAACGTGACCCCGCGCGTCGATGTTCTCCTCGGCGTCGAGCGTGGCGCCCGGTTCCGCAATTGCGGCGATCCGCTCGCCCTGAACACCGATCTCACATTCAACGAGACCGCGTCCGCCGACCACGGCCGACCCACCCGTAATCGCGACGTCGTAGCGAGTCGAGCCAGTCACGATCGAAACAGGGCTACGCCGACCGTGACCCGAGCTACATCGAGAGGATGGTTTGCGCCCAGAGCTCGGCCATCTTCACGTAGCCGTCGTGATCGAAGTGCACGCCGTCGATCAGGTCCTCGCCCAGAGACGACAGATCGCAGAGGAGCGAGCCGCTACTCTCGGCGACCTCTTCGACCACCTGCCCGTAGTCGTCGATGTAGCTTCGATTGCTGATGTAGAAAGGCGAGAACTCGAGCGGCGGCAGCAGACCGAGAATGACCGTCTTTCCGTGCACTTGCGCGGCATTGACCGTCTGGGAGATGCTGTCGCGATAGATCTCGGGCGGGGTGGGAATCTTCGTGTCGTTGGTTCCCACGAGTAGCGCCATCAGCTTGGCGTCCGGGTGAGAGCGACACGTGGCCCACGCGCGACGCAGAACGTCTGCGCTCGTGTCGCCGTTGACGCCGTAGTTGTGGCAGAACCAGAGGGCGTCGGTGCGCGCCGACAGGATCCGAGAGAGCTCTGCCGGATACGAGCGGCCGTACTGATCCCTCGCCCCGTACGTCAGCGAGTCGCCGAGACAGATGACTTCGTTCCAGATCATCGTTGGTGGACTACGCGCGGCCAATCTGGGCATCGCGAGTGCCGGCGCGTCGGGCAGGCACTTTACCTCAGGCCCTCCACCGCGGGTACGGGGCGTCGTTGGCTAACTTGAATACACGTTGGAACTCCGCCGGCCACGCCGGATCGAGTCTCGACTCCGCCGGTGTTCGCGTCGGCATGTACACGGGCTCGCCGACTCGTAGGGCGTCGAGCATCGCGGTCGTGGCCGCGAACGCGTCCTCGCCCTTCGCGACGCGCCGGACGTAGGGCTCGTTGGCGCTGGCTTCGATTCCGCCATCAACCACTGCGCGGAAGGCCTCGAGCGTTGCGTTGTCGGCCTGTTCTACGAAGTCTCGCATCGGCGCGTTTAGCGGGTAGTCGAATTTTCTTGTCGCGAGGACCGGCCCACTGTCCACTCGCTCGATCAGTCGAAAGATGCTGACACCCCACGTGCCGAGATTGGCCATGCGGCCCCAAACCAGGGACGCGCCTCCCTGCACATCGGGGAGCACGGCACCGTGGTTGCCGATCACGAGATATCGAGATGTGATGGCTTCGG
>JAUVPB010000276.1 GCA_030598925.1 Actinomycetes bacterium | reverse complement strand
CTACACGATCAATGTCGACGGCACGGAGCTGGCACAGCTCACGACTGACATGAACGACAACCGCACGCCGGACTGGCAGCCGATCCGCTAACGCAGATTTCTCGCGGAGTCACACTCGCGTGGTCGCGCTGGCTGCCGCGCCTTTGCTGGCAGTACGCGGGTGCGAAGGACAAGTACCCCGCTCTCTCAGTGTCGACCAAGCGACCGACCCGGTTCGGTGCGCCGGCCGCCGCCGAGCAGTTCGAGCGAGCGCTGGCGGAATGCGACCTGAACGCGTAGAAACCACGCGGCTTCATTCGGAGCTACTGGCGTGCCATCGCGATCCGTAGACGTTCCTCGGGGGTGATCAGGTGGTCGTCGTCGGCGGCGGCCTCGGCGATGTCGATCTGTACCCACCGGACGCGGCCGTTGAACGAGCTGGCATACGGCTTGTAGTCATCGCTCACCGCGGTGGCGGTGTCCTCGCCGAGGTCGGTGGTCTCGTCACCCGAGAAGACCATCGGCACCGTAGCCTCGACCCGCCCGGAGCCGGCCTGCTCACCGTCGACGAACAGCGTCGCGGTCCCGCCTTTTCCTAGGCCGCCGCCGTCGTAGTCGAACTCCATTCGCACCTGGTGCTCGCCTGGCGGCACGTTCGACTCGCTGTAGGCCTTGAACAGCTGGACCCCGAAGGTGTTGTAGCAGTACGCGAGCCGGCCCTCATGCATGTAGAGCGACCAGCCGCCGTACTGGCCGCCCTGGGCGATCAGAGCGCCTGAGCCCCCGCCGTCGGGCACGACGATCTCGGCGGTCACGGCGTGTGACTTGTTCTTGATATTGAGGACGCTGCTCTCCGAGATTCGCTTCATTCCGCGGAATAGCAGTTGCGACTGACCCTGGATCAACGTAGGCCGCCCAGCGAGGTCGCTGTTGAACCGCTCGGCGCGCCGGTCGTCGAGCGGGAACACGTTGAAGCGGGTCCCCTCGATCATGAACAGGCGCTGCAGCTCGGCAAGTTTCTCGGGGTTGCCAGCAGCGATGTTGTTCGCCTGCGTCCAGTCGTCGGGACCGTACAGCTCCCACACATCGTCGGCGATGTCGGGCGGGTTCTCACCGAGCGTCCACGGGGTGCTGTGCCGGGTGCAGGCGGTCCAGCCCTCGTGGTAGATGCCGCGGTTGACGAACATCTCGAAGTACTGCGTTCTGCGCTCGTCGTCCGCCCCGGGGTCGTCGAACGAATAGCGCATGCTGACGCCGTGGAGCGGCATCTGCGCGACCCCGTTCACCTCCTGCGGCTCAGGCAGCGCGGCCACGTCGAGAACGGTCGCAGCGATGTCGATCACGTGATGGAACTGCGAGCGCACCTCGCCCTGCGCATGGAAGCCCGCTGGCCAGTGGACGATCGTGCCGTTGCGCGTGCCGCCCCAGTGCGAGGCGACCTGCTTGGTCCACTGGTACGGGGTGTCCATCGCGTGCGCCCAGCCGACGGCGTAGTGATTGAACGCGGCAGGGCTCCCGAACGCGTCGATCCGCGATGCCATGAGCTCGGTGGTCTCGATGTCGAGTGCACCGTTGAGCGACATCAGCTCGTTGAACGTGCCGTTGAGGGTGCCCTCGCCGGACGCGCCATTGTCACCGATCACGTAGTAGATCAACGTGTTGTCGAGCACACCGAGATCGTCGACTGCGTCGATCAGGCGGCCGAGATGATGGTCGGTGTGCTCGAGGAAGCCGGCATACACCTCCATCTGGCGGGCCAGGATCGGCTTGAGGTCATCGGGCGTCTCGTCCCAGCCGGGAATCTGTTGGTGGCGAGCTGTGAGCTCGGCATCATCAGGGATTACGCCGATCTCCTTCTGGCGCGCAAAGGTACGCTCGCGTTGGGCGTCCCAGCCGTCGTCGAAGCGGCCCTTGTACTTGCCGGACCATTCCTCCGGCACGTGATGTGGGGCGTGCGTGGCTCCCGGGGCCCAGTACACGAAGAAGGGCTTGTCAGGCATCAGCGCTTTCTGCTGGCGCACCCAGTCGATCGCATGGTCCGTCATGTCCTCGGTGAAGTGGTAGCCCTCCTCCGGTGTCCGGTCGGGCTCGACCGGCACCGTGTCCTGGTAGATCGCCGGGTAGTACTGGTTCGTCTCGCCACCGATGAAGCCGTAGAAGTGTTCGAACCCACTCCCGGTCGGCCACTGGTGGAACGGCCCCATCGGGCTCGTCTCCCACACGGGCACCTCGTGACACTTGCCGAACTGCGCCGTCGAGTAGCCGTTGAGCTTCAGCACCTCCGCGAGCGGAGCGGCCGAGTTCGGGCGAATCGAGTTGTAGCCGGGCGCCGACGTCGCCATCTCGGTGATACCGCCCATCCCGACCGAGTGGTGATTGCGGCCAGTCAGCAGCGCCTGTCGAGTTGGCGAGCAAAGCGCGGTCGTGTGGAACCGGTTGTACTTCAATCCTGATGCCGCGAGTCGTTCGGCTGTCGGCGTCGCACACGGACCGCCGAAGGCCGATGACGCGCCGAAGCCGCAGTCGTCGATCAGCGCGATGATCACATTCGGGGTGCCAGCTGGCGGACGAAGCGGCTCGATCGGCGGGAAGCTCGACGCAGGATCCTTCGCGTCGTACGTGACTTCGCCTGCATAGGCACGATCGGGCATCGGCAGCACCACGCGACTTTGCCCGGATTCTGATTCTGCTCTCGTCACGTCGGTCATGTCTACCCCTGTCATTTCGTTCCCGGTCTGGACGCGAGCATCATGCGATTGCGAGAGGTAACTCGCGGGCGGAAGGGCGCGGATGATACCGCAGCGCTCTCGATCGAGACACGGGCCTTCACGTGCCGGTTAGTCCGCGGCACCATGCGTGGCCGGGCGAGCAGAAGACGGTCGCACGGGCGCTTTGGCGCGGCCGAATCCGGATGGCGGTGCGCGACGAATAACAGGTGGAGACATCACCGACGAAGGAGGAACCGTCGTGTTGAAGAGACCACTAGGGAAATCGGCGCTGCTCGCGGGCGTGATCCTGGCGCTCGCGGTAGGAGTGGCCGCGTGTGGTGGCGATGACGACTCGGCCAGCGAACCGGCAGCAGGACAGAGCGAGGAAGCGTCCTCTGCGGACAGTGGCGATGCGGGCGACGGCAGCGGCGGCGGCTCGATCACCGTCGACCTGGCGGAGCAGAACGGCTCCGGCATTTCCGGCACAGCGACGATGACCGAGACCGCTGGGACGCTCGACGTCTTCATCACCCTCGACGGTGACGATGGGTCGAGTCCGCGCCCCATCCATATCCATGCCGGCACCTGCGATGAGCTCGGCGACGTCGTCTACGGTCTCACCGACGTCACTGACGGGTCGG
>JAUVPB010000024.1 GCA_030598925.1 Actinomycetes bacterium | reverse complement strand
GTTTTCGACGACGCGGGCACACTTCGCACCGAGCACCGATTTCTCGTCTGGGGTCAGACCTTCCTGAGCCTCAACTACACCATGGAGCGCGTTGGCCCTCAGCCCGGCTGAGTGACGAAAGGCCTGCCCGAAGCTTCAGGAGTCGCCTCCGGCGGCTGCCTCGGCTCGCGTCCTGAGCACAGCGTTTATTGGTTCGAATCCTTGGAGCGAGCCGCACTACCGGTAGTAGCGGAAGATGATCTCGGCGATACAGCACGGCTTCTCGCTTCCTTCCGCCTCGAACGTGAGTGCGAACACGACCTGAGTGCTCCCGTCATTCGCCGACTCGGCCGATGTGAGTTCGGCTGACATGCGGACGCGACTGCCGACCCTCAGTGGCGACGGAAACCGCACCTTGTTCGCGCCGTAGTTGATCACCGTGCCGCAGTCCTCGATCGCGACGATCTCCTCGAGCAGGGCAGGGGCGAGGGAGAGGGTCAGGTATCCGTGTGCGACCGTGCCGCCGAACGGTGTCTGGGTGGCGCGCTCGGCGTCCAGATGGATCCACTGATGATCCTCGGTTGCCTCGGCGAAACCGTCCACGCGACGCTGATCGACCGTGTGCCAGGTCGACGGGCCTAGTTGCGTACCGACGGCATGGGTCAACTCCGAGAACGACCTGAGGGTGGGTTTGCTCGTTGTTGGCACCGAAATTCCTTTCGAAGGGCGCTCTAGCGTACTGACTCACCTCACCTACAAACGAGGCGATCGGGTCGGAGGGTGGGTTGTCTAGTCGCGGGGAAGCAACCCGCGGTAGACGCGGACGAGCGTCTCCTTCTGCTCCTCGGTGAGACGTGGATCAGCGGCGATCGCGGCCTCGGTATCAGTGGGTCGATCCGCTGGCTCGGCGGCGGCGTCGACGAAGCCCGCCTGCGCCAGGAGGCTCTGCGTCGAGATCTCGAGCGCCTCGCTGATCGAGCGCACGACGCGCGCCGAAGGCTCGTGGAGACCGCGTTCGAGTTGGCTCAGGTAGGCGCTGGAGAGGTTGGTCATGCTCGCGAGCTCGCGCAGCGAGTGCCCAGCCAACGTGCGCTGCTGGTGAATGAGCGCTCCGAGCGCTTCCAGATGCGGTTCCCAGACGTCGTTCATGCTTGCGGCGGAACAAAAAAAGGCGCCGGGCGAAGGGTAGTTCGCCCGGCGCCCAGAAAGCGGGTGAGGCTAGGCGCTTGCGGCCTTGGCCTTCGCGCTGGCGTCGTTGACCGGCGCCCAGGCCTTTGCGACTCCCAGCGCAAGCTCCTGTTGAAGCTCGATGAGCTTCTTTGCGAAACCGAAGCTGTTCTCGACGAGTTCCGCGGGAGTGGGCACGCCTTCCAAGCCGGGCGTGACGGGGATCTGGCTCGCGTACGGCACGGCGGCCTGCGCCCAGGCCTCGGCGGCCTGGACAGCGATCTTCTGATTCTGCTTCGCAGCCTCGAGGATCTGATCCTGCGCGGCCTTGCTGAGCTCGAGATAGGTCTCCATGTAGCTCCTCTTTCGCGTTTCGAGTAGGTGTTTGACATAGTACACAAGCCGTCCGTTTTGTCAAACGGCGGCTCGTGAACGAGTGATCGAGGAGCGAGTGGAGCGTACTAGACCCGTTGCCGCGCGTACGCTCCGGGCGCGTCGCCGAGCGGCGGGTGCGCGGTGCTCCCCAGCTGCGGCGGCTTCTGTTTCCTGCCGGAACGGGCGCCGATCCACGCTTGCCAGTCGACCCACCAGGTGCCGTCGTGCTCCTCAGCTTCCGCCCGCCAGCCGTCGGGCTCGGCTGGCGTCTTATCGCCAGTCCAGTAATGCCGTTTCGAGTCGAGCGGGTTGACAACGCCGGCTATGTGGCCCGAACTCGTGAGCACGAACGTCACGTCGCCGCCGAACAGCTGCGTCGCAGCGTACGCCGCCTTCCACGGGGCGATGTGATCTTCCTCCGCCGCGAGGACGTAGATGTCCTCCTTCGCGGCGCCCAGGTCGAGCCGTGTGCTCGCGATCTCCATCTTCCCCGTGGCGAGCTGGTTCTCGAGGTAGCACGACCTGAGGTAGAAGGAGTGCATCGTGGCCGGCATGCGTGTGCTGTCGGCGTTCCAGGCGAGGATGTCGAACGCGGGTGGACTCTCGCCCATGAGCCAGTTGTTCGCGACATAGCTCCAGATCAGGTCATTGGCGCGCAGCAGGCTGAAGGTCGTGGCCATATCGCTTGCTTCGAGGAAGCCGTGTTGCGCCATTCGCTGCTCGACGCGCTCGATCGTCCGCTCGTCGACGAAGTAGCCGAGCTCGCCCGGCTGGTCGAAGTCGAGCATCGTGTTCAGGAGCGTCGCCGATCTCACGCGCTCGTCGCCGTGTGCTGCGAGGTAGGCGAGCAGGATGCCGGTGAGCGTGCCACCGAGGCAGAGTCCGACGAGGTTCACCTTCGAAGCTCCTGTGATCTCGCTCACCACGTCGATAGCTGTGCGTGGGCCGTCGATCAGGTAGTCGTCGAGCGTTACGTCGCGGTGGGACTCGTCGGGGTTCGCGTAGCTGATCGCGAAGACCGTATGCCCTTCGGAGACGGCCCATTCGATGAAGCTACGGCCCGGAGAGAGATCCATGATGTAGTACTTGTTGATCCAGGGGGGGCTGCAGATCAACGGCGTCGAGTACACCGTCTTCGTCACCGGCTTGTACTGGATCAGCTCCATGAGCGAGTTCCGGTAGACGACCTTGCCCGGCGTCGTCGCGAGGTTCACGCCGAGCTCGAACTCAGACAGGTCGATCTGCTGGGGGATGCCGCCGTTCGTAGCGATGTCGTTCGCGAGATTGCGCATGCCGCGCGCGACGCTGGTGCCGCCCGTGTCGAACGCCTGCCGCAACGCAGCTGGGTTTGTGGGCAGGAAGTTCGTCGGCGCCAGCGCGTTCACGATGAGATCGAGCGCGAATCGAGACTTGCCTGCCTGGCGTTCATCGAGCTCGGCGGCTTCGACGAGATCGCTCATCAGTCGCGACCACAGCAGATAGCCCTGGTGCATCCCGAAGAATGCGGGGTTCTCTTGCCACGCCGGGTCTCTGAACCGGCGATCGCCCGCGTGTCCGTCAGCCGGGCCCGCGGCGGAGCCTCCCACCGCCCGGTCGACGGTCGCGGCGCTGGCCGCGACGAGGCCTTCGGCCCAGCGTGAGCACGCGGCGAGTGTTGCGCTGGGTCGCTGCGCGAGGGCCAGGCCGAGCTCGACGAGTGTCTGGCCGAGAGCGACGGGATCGAGGACGGGGAAGACTCCCCACTCCGGCTCCAGCGCTCGAGGCCCGGGCTCCCCGGAATCGTTTCCGTTCGTTTCAGTCATCTCGCTCCCTGTATCGACAGATTCTTACCCTGACACATTCACATGTACAGGCCTCCGTTGACCGAGTAGACCGCGCCCGTGATGTAGCCCGATTCAGGTGCGGCTAGGAACTCGACCACGCGGGCGACATCATCTGGTTCCGCCAGGCGGCCGACGGGAATCGAGTCGATCACGCGCGCGATCGCGTGCTCGGGCACCACCGCCACCCTGTCGGTCAGCACGAAACCAGGAGCAACACAGTTCACCGTGATGCCTCGCTTGGCCGACTCGAGCGCGAGCGTCTTCGTCAGCCCGAACAGGCCCGATTTCGATGCGGCGTAGTTGGCCTGACCGATGTTGCCTGTCTCGCCGATCACCGAGCTGATGTTGATGATGCGGCCGTAGCTCTGCTCGATCATCTGCGGGAGCGCGGCGCTCGACAGGTAGAAGGCGCCGCTCAGGTTCACCTGGATCACCCGGTTCCATTCGTCCGGGCTCATCTTCCTCACCGTCCGGTCGGCGGTGATGCCGGCGTTGTTCACGAGGACGTCGAGTCGGCCATGCTGCTCGACGACCTCTCCGACCACTCTCACGCAGTCGTCCTGATTTCCGATGTTTCCCTGGTGCAGCGTCACCCGGCCCGGGTGGTCATCGGCCAAGCGCTTCGCCATCTCTCCGTTACGCGAGTAGCCGGCCGCGATCGTTGCGCCGCAGCCGATGAGCCGATCGCAGATCGCTCGGCCGATTCCGCGCGCACCGCCGGTCACGAGCGCGACCTGGTCGGCCATTGAGCTATCCACGGCTAGCCCCCCTTATCGTTTCGATGTGCGCGCGAGGCAGTGTAGGTCGGGTGCTCGAGCGGCACGCGTTTGTTAGCGGATCTGCAGCGAGGCCTGACGCAGGGACGTCACTGCCTCTGGGCTTCCGAGTCAGGTCAGCGTGTTCTCGCCGCTCATGTATACGGAGACGGCACTGAAGTGGTCGTTCTCGACGTGAAAGAAGTTGCAGTTGTGTTTCTCCTGGCGGGCGCCGTCGTAGTCGGCGTTCCGTACGAGGAACTGCGAGGCGATCGTGCCGGCCTCCTCGTCAGCGACGTGATGGAAGTTGCCGTGCCAGATCGTGTCGAAGTGCTCGAATAGGCGCTCGAACATCTTCCGGATCTCGAGGTCACGACCACGGTGCTGCACGCTTGCGGTCTCGACCGTGATGCAGCAGTCAGGCGCGCACGTCGCGAGCGTTCCGTCGAGGTCCTTTGCGTCGACCGCGGCGAAGTAGCGCTCGACCAGGGCGATCATCTCTGGGTTGGTCGTCATCCTCCGGTCACTCCTTGCGTGCGTGTAGACAGGCCGGGCGGCCCTGTGGCACCTTAGTGTCGCAGACCTGGCCCTCCCGGCGACCGTTGGCGGGTCGGCGGCGGGAGTTCCAAAGGAGATGGTCAACCGAGAGCGAATCGGTCTGCGTGCAGGACGAGCGTGACATGCCCGAGGCGGCGGGCGACGGGACTGATGTCGGAGCTGAAGAAGAGGCCGGCTTCCTCCAGCGGAACATCGACGCGGTGCGCGAGAGCGATCGCAAGCGGAAGGTCGAGTTGGTTGTCGCCGCGCTCATGGCTCTGGCGGCGATCGGTGCAGCGTGGGCCTCGTACGAGTCGTCTCGGTGGGGCACGGTCCAGACATCGAATTTCGTCGCCGCGAACGCGGCTCGCGTCGACTCCACGGCGGCCTCAACCCGGGGTGGCCAGGAGGTGCAGGTCGACGTCTCGCTGTTCTTCCAGGCAGTAAACGCCTTCGCCTCGGAGAATACGGAGCTCCTGGCCTTCTATCAAGAGCGCTTCCGGCCCGAGTTCTCGACGGCGTTCGATGCGTGGATGGCGATGGACCCAGGAAACAACCCGGACGCCCTGCCGACGCCGTTCGCGCTGCCTGAGTACCAGCTCACGGAGTTCGAGGAGGCCGATGCGCTGGTCGCCGAGGCTGAATCGGCCACCGCGACTGCCGCCGTTGCCAACCAGCGCTCGGACAACTACATCCTGGCGACGGTCGTCTTCGCTGCGATCCTGCTATTCGCCGGGATCAGCTCGATGTTTCGCGCCGAAAAGGTTCGGCTTGGTCTGGTGACGATGGCGACGATCGGGTTTGTCGCCAACTCGCTCTGGGTAGCGACGATGCCGGTGGTGCTGAATGTCTGACGAGTCGGGACCGGCACCGATCCCCGCCGAGGAGCGATCGTCGTCTGCACCCGAGGCGGTCGCTGACGGCGGTGGCTCGGTCACTACCCGGCGACGGATGATCGAGATCGCATCCGCCTTGTTGCTTGCGCTTGCCGCCGTCGCGGCCGCCTGGAGCGGCTACCAGTCGGCCCGCTGGGGCGGCGTACAGGCGACGGACACTGCCGAGGCCAACGCCGCGCGTCTCGAATCGTCGCGCGCGGCCGCGACCGGAGGGCAGCTCGTCCAGATCGACGTCGCGATGTTTTCGCAGGCCGTCAACGCCTTCGCTTCCGGCAACGAGGAGCTGTTGACGTTCTACGAGGAGCGCTTCCGCGATGAGTTCAAGCCCGCCTACGCGGAATGGCGTGCGACCGAGCCGGGAACGAACCCGGACGCCCCGTTGTCACCGTTCGAGTTGTCCTCCTACGCCGTCTCCGAGCTCGACGAATCGAGGCGGCTGCAGGCCGTGGCCGAGCAGGAGTCGGCCGACTCGCGCGAGGCGCGGAAGCGTGCCAACAGCTACACGATCATGGTCGTTCTGCTGGCCGCCGCGCTGTTCTTCGCTGGCATCAGTACGAGATTCGAGACAGACCGATCGCGACTCGTCTTGCTCGGAGTGGGCACCACGCTGTTCCTGGCGGTCGTGGTTGTGATCGCGTCGTTACCGAAGTCCGTCTCACTCTGAGCGTCTAGCGCGTCACTCGGCTCACGAGCGGGCCCCAGGCTCGAGCGGCCACCGTGGACATGTCGCGTGGTAGCTGGTGTCAGAGGGCGCGAATTCCTCACACTCCGCCCTTGTCATGTCGCTGCGTCTGGCACCCACCGTGCCGCGAGCGTCGCGCGGTCGAGCTTTCCACGCGCGGTCCTGGGGAGATCGTGGGCGAGGCGGATCTCTCTCGGTGACTTGAAGGCAGGCAAGACACCGCGGCAGTGCTCCAGCAGCTCCTCCGGCGAGACCGCCGCGCCGGAGCGCGGCACGACGAACGAGATGATCTCCTCGCCGTAGATCGGATCGGGTACACCGATGGTCGCAGCTTCGGCGACGTCGCCGTGCGCGGCGAGCACATCGTCGATCTCTGCGGGCGCGATGTTGACGCCCCCGCGGATGATCAGCTCCTTCACGCGGCCGGTCACGTGCAGGTACCCGTCGGTGTCGAGGAAGCCGAGATCTCCTGTTGCGACCTCGTCGCCTGCCAGGCGCTCCACAGCGCCGCTGTCGAGCAGGTACGCGTGCGCCTGCTGGTGGCTGCCGCCCACGCAGATCTCGCCCTGCTCTCCTGTCGCGACGGTGTCGCCGGCGGCATCCGCGACCCGGACCTGCTGGTACTTGAGCGGCCTACCCGCCGTGCCGATCCGCCGGTTCTCTCGGTGGCTGCCGCTGATCCAGCCGGCCTCGCTCGAGCCGTACCCCTGAGCGATCGTGATCCCGTACTGCTCTTCGAATCGACGCCAGTGCGACTCGGGCAGCGCAGCCGAGCTCGACGTCATGAAGCGCAGATGCGGTCGAGGTGCCGCACCGCGCGGCTCGGACTGGTTGAGCAACATGCTGATCCCGGTCGGCACGCAGACGCCGATCGTGATCTTGAACTCGTCGAGCCAGCCGAAGTAGCGGCTCGACGAGAAGCGCTCGGCAAGGTACACGGTTGCGCCGCGGGTCAGCGGGCCGCCGATCGCCATCTCTTGGGCGGAGATCCAGCTGATCGAGCGGAAGTCCAGTAGTCGGTCGGCCTCGGACAGAGCGACCATCTCGGCGACGGCGTCGAAGTTGCAGTACAGCGTGCGATGTGTGTAGACGACTCCTTTCGGCTGCGCCTCGGTGCCCGAGGTGTAAAAGATGACCGCTGCGTCATCCGGGCCGGCGCAGCTGGCAGTGGCGTCCGCGTCGGGCTCGCCCGCAAGCTCGCCGACGAGCCCGGGCACTCCGCCCTCGCGAAGTGAACGGAGCACGAGCCAGCTGTCGTCGCGCAGGTGCCCGAGCGCGGTCAGGTCGAGGTCGCTGGAATGCAGCACGAGCTCCGGCTGCACGGCCCTGAGCATCTGCCCGAGGTGCGTGGCGTTCAGCTCCGGATTGACGATGGCGACGGTCGCGCCGTGGCGGAGGACACCGAGATAGGCAACCACGCATTCCGGCGAGTTGTCGGCGAGCAGGAGCACGCGATCGTTCGCGGCGAGGCCACGGGTTCTCAGCAAGCGTGCGAGCCCGTCTGTATGCGCCGCCAGCTCGCCGTACGAAACCTCGTCGCCCCGCTCGACCGAGTGAAGGTACGCCTTCGCCGGAAAGCGGCGAGCGTTCTCAGCGATCAGGTCGCAGATCGATCGGTACGGCTCGGACATCGCCGATCCGCCCTATGGCCTAGGCGTAGCCAGTCCGGGCAAGGTACTTGAAGTAGCGGTCCTGGTCGCGCCGCAGCTCGGCCATCTCCTCCTCCGTGAACCAGCGGCTCAGGTCCACGTCGGCAACCGGATAGCGCGCGCGCTCGAACTGTCCCTTCTGGTCGAGGGCGACCGTGGCGTCGATGCCGATTCCGCCGTCCGCGACGGAGATCTGACCCGTCTTGTACTCGGACGGCTGGAACGCCTGCCCACGGCCGTACTCGTTGTAGATCACGATGTCGCGACGCGGACTCACGCGGGATTCGATCGCCCACATCACGTCCTCGGGCTCCCACGGGTCGATGTCCTCGTCGACGGCCACGCACATGCGCAGGCCTCGGTGCACAGACATCACCGAACCCATCACATTTCGCTGCATCCCCTCGTCGCTGCGCTTCTGCTTCTTGACCTGGATCACGATGCCACCCCAGGTCGTCAGCCCCGTCCAGCCCGCCACGTCCTGCACGAAGCCCGGCGCCATGCGTTCGCACATCTCGTAGATCGACGCGCAGACAAACGGGATCGTGTACCAGATCGCACCGAAATGGGGTGTGTAGTAGAGCGGCTTGTCGGAGCGACGCGTGATCGCCGTCAGTTCGAAGGCTCGCGGTGTCCGGTACGCGCGTCCCATGTATCGAGCCCACTCGGGATGGAGCTTGGCCTCTCCCTGCTGACCGATCTCCTCGGCCTCGTCGGTCTCCCAGACACGCTCGCCCTCAACGACGTAGCCCTCGAGAACCCACTCGGACTGCGCGATCGCGTATGCGTCGACTGTCTTGGCCTTGACGAGATCGATCGCCGAGCCCTGGAGGGCACCCGCCATACCGATCTTGTCTGTGTGTCCCGGGAAGATCACGGGGTTCAGCGTGCCGACGGCCATCAGTTCCGCGCCCACGGGCGGCCCACAGTTGACGGTGCACGGAATCTTCTCGCCCGGATGCTGCGAGCAGACGACGTCGCCGCCGCCTCCAGGGACCATGTTGATCGACGCGTACGGCTGCCCATCCCGGAAGGCCATTCGGTACATCGAGATCTGCGTGCCGCCGCCGGGCACCCACGGGGGGCCGAGGAGGTGGCAGCCGGATCCGAAGATGCGCCCACCGTCCTCGTGCGTGTGGAGCACGATCGGGAGGATGTCCGTCACCTGGTTGATCTCGCTCGCCGGGATCACGATCTCCTGGCAGGGAGCGCTTGCCTCGTCCACGTACGTCGGCGGAATCGGATTGCGGTACGCCTCGAGGATCGCGCTCTTGATGCCCTTGTACTCGTCGACGCCGAACAGCTTGGCCGTGCGCTCCTGCGTGGCGTAGAGGTTCGAGTACATTCGCGCGTGCGGGTAGCCGGAGATCTCGTCGGCAACCAGGACCTTGGAGCCGTCGAACGCCTTCGTGATGGCTGTCATCTCGATGACCGGGTCGACGGGCGCCGCGATGTGATGAACGTCGTCGCCCAGCCAGTCGAGCGTCGAACGTAGGTTCACCAGCGCTTCCTCGCGTGAGGCGGCCACTCTGGTCCGTTCCTCCGTCGCCATTCGACCTCCGCTTACGGGATTGGCACCGCGGCACGCAACGCTATCAACACCAATGCGCCTACTCGACCTCGATGCCCATCCGCTCGAGCATCGCGTAGTCGGTCGGGGCGGGGCCCCCGATGCTGCGGACGCGCACGCCCCGATTGGCGGCTACCGCATGCTCGACGCCGGGCGGCACGAACGCCACCTGGCCGGCCTCGAACTCGTGCACCACGCCGTGTGTAGCGTCCTCGATCGAGCCCTTCCCCTCGAGGAAGTAGATCGCGTCTTCCGACTCGGCGTGTGAGTGGACGACGTTCGCCTCGCCCGGCTCCATGTTGACCTGCACCATCGGCGCGGTCTCGGCACCGTTGCCTGGCCAGACGATGAGGCCGGCGTCGCTGGAGATCATCGGCAACTTCCGGTCCGGTGTGTCCTGATGGAAGACGCGGATCGCCATCAGGTTGCGACGTGCTCGTATATCGCCCGGTCGGGTGGACAGGGCCCGCCGATTATCTCGGCGCCGCCGGAGCCCGCCTTGATCACGTACGGCGTCGCGGGCTCGACGTGGGCGAACGATCCGGCGGTCAGGGCATGGCGTGTGCCGTCGCTCAGGTCGAGTGCGGCCGCTGTGCCCGAGATGACGTAGTACACGGCCTCCATCGGGTGCGTCAACTCGACCGTCCGGGCGCCGTTCGCCATTGAAATCCGATGGAACGAGCGCATCGTCGCGCCCACGCCCGGCCAGACCACGGCTCGCGCTTCGCCCGTGCCCTCGACGAGCGGTAGCTTCGGACAGGTCTCCCCCGAGTCGAGGATCTGCACGTGGTCAAGGCTGCTCACTCGGGCCCTGTCGCTGATCCGTTCGTGCCGTGTTGCGCGTCGAACCGCTTGGCCGCGAGACGGACGGCGCTCACGATGTTCTGGTATCCGGTGCAGCGGCAGAGGTTGCCCGCGATGGCCTCGCGTATCTCGTCGTCGGACGCTCCGACGAGCGCGGGAATCAGCGGCTCGAGCGACATCAGGAACCCGGGGGTGCAGAAGCCACACTGGAGCGCGTGCTCCTCGTGGAAGGCTTGCTGGAGCGGATGCAGTCGGGTCTCGGAGCCGCCGTCGGCCATCGCTTCGACCGTGCGGATCGAGTGGCCGCTCGCCTGGACGGCGAACATCAGACACGAGCGGACGGGCGTCCCATCGAGCTGCACGGTGCAGGCGCCGCACACGCCGTGCTCGCAACCGACGTGGGTCCCCGTGAGCTTCGCTTCGTGGCGAATGAAGTCCGACAGCAGCAGCCGCGGCTCAACCTCTCGCTCGAAGGTGGCTCCGTTGATCGTGACCGCGACCGTTCGCGTCATGCGGCCTCGCCCCGGTTGCTTGCGGCCTGGAGCAGCGAGCGGTAGACCATCGTGGCGATCAGGCCGCGCCGGTAGTCGCCGCTGCCGTGGATGTCTCCAGTGGGCGTGATCGCAGCCTCGGTGAGCACGCGAGCCTCGCGTGCCGCGTCCTCGTCGAGCCGGCGGCCGCGAATTGCGTCTTCTGCGTCGCTCGCCCGGATCGGGGTCGGTGCGGCTCCGAGCAGGGCGATGCGGACGTCGCGGCAGGCGCCGCTCTCGTCGACGCTGACCACCGTCGCTGCGCCGCCGAGCGCGAAGTCGCCCTGACGCCGGGCGAACTCCACGAACGCCGTGCGGGTTGCCGCTGGGAGCACGGGCACTTCGATCTCGGTGAGCAGCTCGCTCGGCTCGAGAGACGTCGTTCGGTGTGTCTGGAAGAAGTCCTCCGGCGACAGCGTCCGCGGCCCGGTCTTCGATCGGACGTGGAAGCTGGCGCCGAGCGCACTGAAGACGACCGGTAGCTCGGCGGCCGGATCTGCGTGGGCCACCGAGCCGCCAACCGTGCCGCGGTTGCGGATCTGCGCGTGGCCGACCCAGTGCAACGCGTCGACGAGAAGGGGGCAGAGCTGCCTCGCCGTGTCGGACGATTCGACCGCTGCCTGTCGCGTCATCGCCCCGAGCCGGAGCGTTCCGTTGTCGTGGCGGATGTACGACAGCTCCTCGATGCCGTTGATGTCGACCAGCCGGTCAGGTCTCGCCATGCGGAAGTTCAATAGCGGTACGAGACTCTGGCCACCGGCCAGCACCTTCGCGTCCTCACCGTGCTGGGCGAGCAGGTCGAGGGCCTCCTCGGTTGTGGTTGGATCGTCGTACTCGAACCGGGGCGGCTTCACGCGCGCGCTCCCTCACTCGTTGGTCCGTGCAGCATAGTTCTCGTTTCGATCAGACGGGGCGCGCGGGCACGCCCGGCTTACTGGGTCGCCGTGCTTTGGCGGACGAGTTCGGCGACGTGGCTCGGAGAAAGCGGCAGGCGCGTGACCTCGACCCCGAGCGCGTCCGAGACGGCGTTCGCGAGCGTGGCGCCGACCGCGGCGGCGCCTCCTTCGCCCGCCCCCTTCGCACCAAGCCGGTTGAGCGGCGTCGGAGCGTCCTCGGTCACGAGGATGTCGACGTCGGGGACGTCGGTCGCAGTCGGCATCAGGTACTCCATGAACGACGACGACACGAGGTTGCCGTCGCCATCGTAGGAAAGCTCCTCGAGCAGCGCGCCGCCGAAGCCCTGCGCCGCACCGCCCACGAGTTGGGCGTGCACGAGCATTGGATTGACCGCGCGTCCGATGTCGTAGGCCACGAGGTAGCGGACGACATCGATTGAACCCGTTTCCTCGTCGACCTCGACCGCGGCCAGCTGCACCCCGTACGGGAACGACATGTCGCGACACTGGAACCAGGCTTCCTCGCTGAGGCCTGGCTCGTTGCTTCCGGCTTGTGCCTCGGCCGCTGCGGCCCGCTCAGTCAGCTCCGCCAGCGAGAGCGACCGCTCCTCCGCGCCGCGCACAGCGAGTCGGTCGCCGTCGAGTTCGACGTCGGCGGCGTCCGCCTCGAGCTCACGTCCGGCGAGTTCGAGGATGCGCTCCCGCAGGCACGCAGCAGCCTGACTGACCGCCGCGCCGCCGAGCATCGTCGCGCGGCTCCCGAAAGCACCCATGCCGTCCGGGGTTGCGCGTGTGTCGCCGTGCCTGACCTCGACGTCCTCGTACAGGACGCCGAGCGCGTCGGCGCAGATCTGCGCGAGGACCGTGTCGACGCCCTGGCCGACCGACGCGGCACCAGAGTGCACGACGACGCGTCCGCCCCTCGCGAGCTCGACCCGCGCGTACTCGTAGTCGCCGATCCCTGCCTTCTCGACGAAGTAGGAGACGCCGATTCCCCGTCGTTGCTCCCTCTTGACGGCCTCCCTGCGCCAGCGCACCGCGTCCTCATAGCCGAAGCGCTCGCACGCCTTCTCCAGCAGCAGCGGAAAGTCGCCGCACTCGTAGATCACGGGGTTTCCGTCGGTATGGGCGCCGCTCGCGTACGGGATCTGCTCTGGCTGGATGAGGTTGCGCCGGCGAATCTCGATCGGGTCGATTCCAAGCTTCCGCGCGGCGATGTCGATGATGCGCTCGCGGACGAGGTTCACTTCGTAGCGTCCCGGCGCGCGGTACGTTCCACCCGGCGTCTTGTTCGTGACGACCTGGCGCGCTTCGCAGTGGTACGCGCCCCACACGTACGGGCCCGGGAGGAGCGCCGCCGACATGCCGGGTACAACCATGCCGTGCGTTCGAACGTAGGCGCCCGTGTTGTTCACGAAGCTGTCTCGCAGCCCGAGGAACGTCCCGTCCTCGCTCAGCGCGAGCGCGACGTCATGCACCTGTTCACGCGAGTGGTTCGTGGCCTGGAGGTGCTCTCCACGGTCTTCGGACCAGGTGATCGCCCGGCCGAGTGCGATCGCGCAATAGGGCACGAGGTAGTCCTCTGGGTACACCTCGCCACGAGCGCCGAAGCCTCCGCCGACGGCTAGCTCGACGAGCCTGAGTCGCTCCGCCGGCCAGTTGAGGAGCTGCGCGAGGATCCTTCGGTTGACGTGTGGGAGCTTCGCCGTGCCCCAGACGGTGAGCTCGCCGGTTGCCGGGTCGTGCTCGGCTGCGAGCCCTCGCGTTTCGAGCGGCACCGCAGCGTGGCGTTGACAAGAGATGCGCTCCTCGACGACCAGCGCGGCTCTATCGAACGCATCGTCGAGATCGCCGTTCGAGATGACGATCGCTCCGGCGACGTTGGAGTCGGTGTGCTCGTGGACGCGCGGCGCGCCAGCGTCGAGCGCGACAAGCGGATCGAGGATCGGTTCGAATGGTTCGTAGTCGACCTCGATCAGCTCAGCCGCGTCTTCGGCGACGTACCGGGACTCCGCGACCACGACAGCAACCGGCTCGCCAACGTACCGCACCTTGGCCCGAGCGAGAGGTCGCTGAAGGTACTCCTCCATTCCAGGCTGCGAGAACAGCCGCATGGGAATAGCCGGCCCGCCGCCCGGGAGATCGTCGGCGGTGAGCACGAGCATCACTCCAGCCAGCGCGCGCGCCTGCTCCGCGTTGATCCCGTCGATCCGGGCGCTAGCGAAGGGACTCCGCAGGATCGTGGCGTGCAGCATTCCCGGCCGCCGGAAGTCGTCGGCGAACGTGGCGCTCCCCATGAGCAGTGCGTGATCCTCTTTCCGGAGCAGCGACCGACCGACCGCCCCCTCGCGTCCTAGCCGGCCAGCACCACGCGTCGATGCGCCGCTGCAAGGCAGAGGCATGCCGGGCGACTGATCGATACGTTGAGAGCCCACTCGAAGTCCGATTATCGATCAACCCCGACGCCCATGATGGCAACCGAATCGCCACGACCACTGGGACACTCGCTTCCTCGCGTCGAGGACCCGCAGCTGCTGACCGGGCGCGGGGAGTTCGTTGCCGACCTCGTGGGCGAGGACGCGCTGGAGCTCGCGTTTCTCCGTAGCCCGCTGGCGCACGCCCGGATCGTCTCGGTCGACACGTCCGCGGCGGCCGCGCTCGAGGGCGTCGTCGCGGTCGTCGTTGCGAGCGAGCTCGACGCCGGGCCCCTGCGCATTCCGATCGAGAATCCCGATGCGTACAGTCCCCCGCGCCCGCTGCTCGCCGATTCGGTCGTGCGGTTCGTCGGCGAGCCTGTCGCCGCGGTGCTCGCCTCGACGCGCTACCTCGCCGAGGACGCAGCTGAGCTCATCGAGGTCGACTACGACCCGCTCGAAGTGGTCGCCGATCTCGACGCGGCGCTAGCCGCTACCGCTCCGCGTCTGCACGAGCATCCGTCGAATGTGCTGTTCGAGCTCAACGTCGACTCGGGTGGTGTCGACGAGGCGATGTCGGCGGCAGCTGTCACCGTCGAGCGTACGTTCGTCAACCCTCGCTATTCCGCTGCCCCGATCGAGGCTAGGGGCATCGTGGCCGAGCCCGCGGCCGGTGGACTGTTGGTTCGGTCGTCGACACAGGTCCCTCACCGCCTTGCGGCGCTGCTGGCCGAGCTGCTCGGGCTCGAGGTCGAGCAGGTGCAGGTCGTGGTTCCAGACATCGGCGGTGGCTTTGGCCAGAAGGCTCACGTCTACCCCGAGGAGGTCGTTGCGGCGTGGTGCGCGTTGCGCCAAGCGTGCCCTGTCGCGTGGATCGAGGATCGCACCGAGAACCTGCTGGCCTCGAGCCATGCTCGGGGACAGGAACTCCGCGTCCGTGCGGGCGCGGACGCGAGCGGCCAGGTGCTGGCGATCGACGCGCAGGTGCTCTGCGACCAGGGCGCCTACGGCGTGTTCCCGCACGGTCACATTCTCGAAGCCCTCGGCACGCCGCTGATGATCCCGGGCCCATACCGCGTCCCGGCCTACCGGACCAGGGCGCTCTCCGTCGCGACCAACAAGTGCCCCAGCGGCGCCTACCGTGGCGTCGGTCTACCCGTCGCGGCGTTCGTACACGAGCGGTTGATGGACGTACTGGCAGGCGCGCTCGATCTCGATCGGGCGGAGATCCGTCGACGGAACCTGCTGCGATCCGACGAGCTGCCGTACACGACGGCGACGAACCAACGTTACGACTCGGGCGACTACGGTCGGGCGCTGGAGATGGCACTAGCCGAGGTCGGGTACGCGTCCTTTGCCGAGCGCCGGAAGCGAGCACGGCGCGAGGGGCGGCTACTCGGGCTCGGGATCGGCTGCTACGTCGAGTACACGGGCATGGGCTCAGCCGTTTTCAGAGGCCGCGGAATGGTGGCGATTCCGGGCTTCGACGGGGCTCGCGTCGAGCTCGACGACCAGGGCCGCGCCACGGTGTGGACGACGCTGCCGTCGATGGGGCAGGGGACCGCGACGACCTTCGCGCAAATCCTCGCTGAGGTGGTTGGAATCGATCCGAGCGCCGTGATGGTGCAGCAGCCGGACACGGCCGTCGGCGAGCTCGACGGCACGGGAACGTTCGCGAGCCGCAGCGCGGTTGCGGGAGGTGGCGCGATCCACGCGGCGGGTCTCGAGCTTCGCGAACGGCTGCTCGACGCCGCCGCTACGCGTCTCGAGGTCGCCCTCAGGGATCTCGAGGTCGCCGGCGGCGAGGTTCGCGTCAAGGGCGCACCGACGACGAGCATCGGGATCGGCGCCCTCGTCGCCGCCGAGCCCGAGCGCTATCGGGTTTCGGACCACTACGACCCGCCGGCCGTCTCGTATCCGTACGCGACGCACGCGTGCATCGTCGAGGTCGACGCCGAAACCGGCCAGGTCACGATCGAGCGATATGTCGTGGTCGAGGATTGCGGCACGGTGATCAACCCGGCGATTGTCGAGGGCCAGACGCACGGCGCGACCGTCCAGGGAATCGGAGGGTCGCTGTACGAGGCGCTCGCATACGACGCGTACGGGCAGCTGCAGAACGCGTCGCTGATGGATTACCTCCTCCCGGCTGCGACCGAGATCCCGAGGCTCGAGGTGCAGCACCTGGAGACGCCTGCGCCCGGGTCGGCACTCGGCGCCAAGGGTGTCGGGGAAGGTGGCACGCTCGGCCCGCCAGGTGCGCTCGCAAACGCCGTGGCCGACGCAGTCGGAGCGGAGCTGAACGAGTTGCCGCTCACGCCGGAACGAGTGCGGTGCGCGGCCCAACCAGGGCGAAGCCGCTAGCCGCATCGTCGGATAATCGAGCGTGGTCTGCCGCCGACGACTTGGCGTCGGCGGCCATCAGATGGCATCATCGAGCGATGACGGAAGAGCCCGCAGACCAGTCCAACGGCTGTTGCGCCCCATCTCGGGCCGGGCCGGGCGAGAACGAGCCGGCCACCTTCAGCCGCGGTACGTCGGAGGGTTCGACGGCGGGCATGGTGCTACTCGAGGGGGGAGAGTTCGCCATGGGGACTGACCACCCGATCGGTTACCCGGGAGATGGTGAAGGGCCCGTGCGCCAAATCACGCTCGCTCCGTTCTGGATCGACGAGCGAGCGGTGACGAATGAGGACTTCGCCGCGTTCGTGGACGAGTCGGGCTACGTCACCGAGGCCGAGAGCTTCGACTGGTCGTTCGTGTTCGCCGGACTATTGCCAGACGAGTTTCCAGACACCCGCGCGGTCGCTCATGCGCCCTGGTGGCGCCAGGTGCATTCGGCAGACTGGCAGCGACCCGAGGGGCCGCAGTCGTCGAACAACGATCGGTCTGACCACCCGGTGCTCCATGTGTCCTGGAACGATGCACAGGCCTACTGCGTGTGGGCAGGAAAACGCCTTCCCACCGAGGCTGAGTGGGAGTACGCAGCGCGCGGGGGCCTGGAGCAGAAGATCTTTCCCTGGGGAGACGAGCTCGAGCCCGGCGGAGAGCATCTGATGAATGTCTGGCAAGGAGCCTTTCCGTCAGACAATGCCGTTGCCGACGGTCACTACGGGACGGCTCCGGTCGACGAGTATCCGGCGAACGGTTATGGGCTCAGCAACATGACCGGCAACGTGTGGGAGTGGTGTGCCGACTGGTTCCATCCCGATTTCCACAGCCGAGGCAAGCGCAGCAACCCGACGGGGCCAACCCGAGGGCAGAACAAAGTGACGAGAGGAGGTTCGTACCTCTGTCACGAAAGCTACTGCCGACGGTACCGCGTATCTGCGCGAAATAGCCTGACGCCCGACAGCAGCACGGGCAACACCGGTTTTCGCTGCGTGCGGGACACGACCGAAATGGGGACGACATGACGAGGCACCGCAAATCGATGATCGTGATCGGAGCACTCGCGGTGCTCATGCTCGTCTTGATGACGGCCTGCGGCGCTGACGGATCATCGCCGCCGCAGGGCGGCGGCCAGGAGACCGGCGGCGACGCTGGTGGCGGCAACGGCGGCGGAGGTAGTGGCGGCGACAGCGGTGGTGGTGGAAGTAGCGGCGGCGATGGCGGCGGTGGCGATGGCGGCGGAGGCAGCGGCGGCGGTGGCGAGCCAGCACCGCCTCCGCCCGAGCCGGCCCCGCCCGAGCCGGCCCCAGCGCCTGCGCCATCCCCGTCCGAGCCGGCGTCGGCTCAGGATGACGGCATCGAAGCGTGGGTCTGGGCCGTCGTCGCGATAGCCGCGGTAGCGTTGCTGCTCCTCGTCTTCGTCGCAGGGCGTGGTTCGAAAGACACGCCGCAGGAGGCGACATCCGGGGCGATCTCGCTGCAGGAGCGCCAGCAGATCCTGTTGTCGACGCTGAGCGGCTGGACGGCACACGGGTGGGTCATCGAGTCCCAGTCCGCGGAAAGCGCTGTGCTGCGCAAGGACAACGAGCGCAGACAGGTCACAGTCGACGAATACGGGCGCGCCTCCCAATACGAGCTTGCTGCGAGCGGTGCGGCGCCCCCGCCTGACCCGCCGCCGCCGACGCAGTAACCGCTTGAGCTAGGAGCAGCGCGGCCAGCGCGCGCTCAGGAACCCGACTGGCCTGTCGCCGGCCGGGTCGGCAGTCATGCTGAACCCAATGCTGGAGTGGTTCCAAACGGACGTGGGTGACCGGGCGATCTCGGACGACCGTTTCCCGTGGCGGTGGCGTCGCGTCATGTTCGCCGCGTTCGTAGTGATCGCGCTGCTCTGGGCTATCCCGACGGTCATCGAGTGGTTGAGCGAGGGCGACGTGTTGCCCGAGCTCGACCTTGCGGATGCCGCCTACCCGTACCTGATCCTCGCGGGCTTCGTGACATTCGACGCCGTCGTTCCGATCCTGCCCAGCGAGTCCCTGCTCAACGCAGCCTCGACGCTCGCTTCGCAAGGTGTACTGGAGCTCGGCTACATCATCCTGGCGGGAGCGGTCGGCGCGATCGTCGGTGACTCGCTTCTGTACTGGCTCTCGCGAACCGTCGGACGGAGAATCGTTGCCGACAAGCTCGAGCAGGCGAACGAAAACGAGAAGGTCAGGGTCGCACAGGAGGTGCTCGGCACGACCGCGCCGCTGATCATCGTCGCCGGTCGCTTCGTGCCCGGTATGCGTTTCGTCGTTGGCGCGACGATGGGGCTGAGCAAGTACCCGTACCCGAAGTACCTGCTGTGGTCGGCACTCGGAGGAACGATGTGGTCCGCATACACGTGCGTGTTCTCCTGGTGGATCGGCACGAAGCTCGGTGACTGGCCGATCATGTCGATGCTTGTGTCAGCCCTGATTACCTTCGCCCTGCTCGGTCTCCTCTACTTCCCGCTCAAGCGCCGCTGGGAGCGCGCGAAGGCGGAGGAGACGGCTGCCGAGGCCGAGTCACCCGCCTGAGCGGCCCTCGGCCGGTACCGGTCGTCGTTGCCCACTCGGTTGATCGTCATCGTGCGCTCGGCGCGCTTTCCCGTGAGCAGGCCTTGCGACCAGTGGAAGAAGGTTCGGACCCGGTTGAAGAAGCCGGTCAGTTACTGCGCCGTCTGAAGGCCCAGAGTTGGTACGTTCGCTACCAAACACAGACGAGGGAGACCGGCATGTCAGAACTGATCGTGATCGGCTACGACGACGAGGCGACCGCAGAGCGTGTCCTGGACGAGGTGCAAGACCTCCAGAAGGAATACCTGATCGACCTCGACGACGCGGCCGTCGTGAAACGAAACGAGAAGGGCAAGCTGAAGGTAACGACCTCGACGCACGCGACCGGGGCAGGCGCTCTCGGCGGCGCGTTCTGGGGCTTCCTGTTCGGACTCCTCTTCCTGGTGCCCGTCGCCGGCCTGGCGATCGGCGGCATTGTCGGGGCACTCATGGGCAAGGGCATCGACCTTGGCATCAAGGGTGACTTCAAGGAACAGGTCGGCGAGCTTGTGGCTCCCGGGAAGTCTGCCGTGATGATGGTTATCCGCAAGTCGACGCCTGACAAGGTGCTGGAGGGGCTCAAGCCCTACGGCGGGACGGTGCTGCGCACCTCGCTCTCGCACGACGACGAGGAACAGCTCGTCGAGGCGCTCGCCGGCAAGTAGTCACACGGCGCCCGCCCAGAGGACGTCGCCGTCGAGGCAAATGTCCTCCGGCGGAGACTCGGCCGCGGCTTCGCGGCTAGTTCGAGCTTTGAATCACCGCCGGCCCGGCCTCGAGAGAGTCGGGCCGGCGCTCGTGTCGGGAGACCCGTGTCGCACCTACGGGTATCTGGCCGCCGAGCGAGTCGTTGAGAGGTGAGTTAAATCACTAGCCGACGTTGAGGTCGTCGGGCGTGAGGCCGTGCTCGTCCATGAACGCCTGCATCCAGTCGCGGTTGGCCTCGTCGACGTCGAGGCGTCCGTCGAGGATGTACTTCGTGTACTCCGATTTGCGGCTTCGATCTGGCGGGAGTTCCCCGCCGGTTCCGGCGACTTCC
>JAUVPB010000319.1 GCA_030598925.1 Actinomycetes bacterium | reverse complement strand
CGGGCAGGCCGAGCTTCTGACCGCGGTTGCCGGCGCGAGACGGGTGCTCGATGCAGGCTGCGGGAGCGGGCGGCTAACCGTGGCGCTGGCGGAGGCGGGAGCCAGCGTCACCGGGGTCGACACCAGTCCGGAGCGTCTCGAACACGCCGCCCGACGGGCGACCGCGAGCGGCGCCGACCTGCGGCTGTGCGAAGCCGACTTCAATCTGCCGCTGCCGTTTGTGGACGAGTCGTTCGACGCCGTCACGAGTCGGCTGTCACTGATGGCGGCGGACGATCCGGTCAGCACGGTCCGCGAGTTCGGGCGAGTCCTCTCGGTGGATGGACGGGTTGCGACCGCGGTCTGGGGGCCGCCTGCCGAGAATCCGTGGTTCGCGGCGCCACGCGCAGCGATCGCTGCTGTCCTCGGCCCTGAGCGGGCCGATTTCGCGCGGGCGTTCGGCCGGCTTGGCGACGTAGGGAAGGCGACGCAGCTTCACGTCGACGCAGGTCTGACCGCAGTCGAGGCACGCATTCTTCGAGGCTACGTCGTGGCCGACGACGCGGTTGACCACTGGAATCGCGTCGCGAGGATCATCGGACACTTCAGGCGCGTCGATCGCGCGCTCAACGGCACGGAGCGGAACGCGATTTCGGTAGACCTCGCGGCACGGCTCGAGCCCTATCGCGAGGAAGGCGTTCTACGGTTGCCTCGCCTGCTCGTGCTCGTCACCGCACGCCGTCGCAGCAACGACGGTGCGTAGCGCGCGAGCGCGGCACGGTAGGTTATCGCGCATGGTTGCGGAAAACCCAACACCGGAGGAGCGGCTTGCCGCGCGTGGAGTCACGCTGCCGCCTCCACCGCCTCCGGTTGCCAAGTACGTGAGCGTCACCACGGTTGGGAACCTCGCGTTCGTGTCCGGTCACGGCCCATTCGTCGACGGCGAGCTGGCGTACATCGGCAGGCTCGGAGAGAACATGGACGTCGAGACGGGGCAACAGTCCGCTCGGTGCGTCGCGCTGAACATCCTCGCGTCGCTCAAACAGGAGCTGGGAGAGCTCGACCGCATCGAGCGCGCTATCAAGCTGTTGATCATGGTCAACTCGTCGCCCGACTTTCTCGAGCAGCCCGTTGTCGCAAACGGTGCGACCGAGCTGTTCGTCGAGGCGTTGGGCGAGCAGGACGGCATCTCGGCTCGGTCGGCTGTGGGAATGGCTAGCCTGCCGTTCGGCATATCGGTCGAGATCGAAGGTGTGTTCGAGATTCGACCGTAGCCCGCCCCGAGCGGAGTGCGCCGCGTTGCTCGGCTCCAGCGTGCCTCACTAGGTTGAAAGGAGACGTCGGTGCAGCTGATCGTGAGAAATGGCTTGATCGTGACGCCGACTGGAATCGTGCGGGGCGGCATGATCGCCGAAGGCGGCGTGATCCAGTACATCGGTGACGACTCGAGTCTGCCGGTTGACGCCGACGCGATCGACGCCGGCGGCAAGCTCGTGATTCCGGGCGTGATCGATCCGCATACGCACGTGGGCGTCGGCCCGTCCGGCGCGAGCATGGATCGCCTGCGGGACGGCTGGGAGTCAGAGACTCGCGGCGCCGCCCACAAGGGCGTAACGACCGTGATCAGCTTCCAGGGCGGCTCTCCGATTCCGATGCGTGAGCCGCACGTGCCCATGCTCGAGCAGCAGATCGCGTGGGCCGAGGAGGTCTCATACACGGACTTCATGTTCCACGCGATCATGCAGACCGACGAGCATCTGGACGAGCAGCCTGACCTGGCCGCGCGCGGTGTCGTCGGGTTCAAGCATTTCTACACCGCGTACAAGCCGGACAAGGACATCACAGCTGAGCAGATCACGATCGGCTACACCGACGACGGCATGCTCTATGACAGCTTCAGCCGGCTCGGCGAACTGCATCGCGATGGCGCGCGCGTCATGGGAATGATTCACGCGGAGGATGCCGACATCTGTGCGCATCTCGAGGCGAAGCTCAGAGCCGAGGGTCGCAACGACCTTGCCGCCTGGGGTGAAGGGCGCCCGAATGTTGCGTGCCTGATCCGGAGCGAGGCCGCCGCCGAGATCGCGCGGACTGCAGGCTGCCCGCTGTACATCGTTCATATCACGACAGCTGAGGAAGTCGATCTCGTCCGCCGGCTTCGTGCGCAGGGCGTTCCGATCTACGGCGAGACGGTCATTCACTACCTGACGCACACCATGGACATGGTGGTGCGCCACGGCGGGTTTCCGAAGGTGATTCCGTCGATCAAGAGCGCGGCCGACCGAGAGGCGCTCTGGTCCGGGATGGCCGACGGAACCCTGACGACCCTGGGCACCGATCACTGCGCGTGG
>JAUVPB010000221.1 GCA_030598925.1 Actinomycetes bacterium | reverse complement strand
TCGTCTACCGACACGGCTAGGCGTACCACGCACCACATGGCCCGGCGCGCCTAGGCCGATAGCATGAACGCGTGAGTTCTGCACGACGCGAGCCGCCGGTTCCCTACATTCAGCGCACCCGCGAGAAGTACGCGGCACTCGGATACGAGGAGTACCGCTGGCTCGAGAGCACGGAGCCCGTACCGTGGCAGCCGCTGGCAAAGCCTCTCGCCGAGTCTCGCGTCGGTCTGATCTCTACAGGGGGCGTCTACGCGAGCGGCCAGACCGCCTTCACGTACAGGGACGACACGAGCTACCGAGCGATTCCGACGGACGTCGACACGGCGCACCTGAGGGCCACGCACTTCGCGTACGACCTCACCGATGCACGAACGGACATCAACTGCGTGTTCCCGATCGACACACTGCGCGGTTTGACGACGGAGGGACGCGCTGGCGAGCTCGCTGCGTCGTTCTACACCTGCATGGGCGGCATCTACTCGCGGCGGCGCGTGCGCGAGGATCTCATCGCCGTCCTTGTAGACCGGTGCGCGGCCAACGACGTCGATGTTGTTCTGCTCGTGCCCGTGTGACCAGTCTGTCATCAGACCGTGGGTCTGATCGCGCGAGCACTTGAGGAGCACGGCATTCCGACCCTGTCGATGACGTCTGCACGTGACATCACCGAGTCCGCGGGTGCGCCGCGAGCCGCCTTCCTCGACTTCCCGCTCGGGCACACGGCAGGTCGGCCAAACGAGCCGGAGCTCAACCGTTCGATCATGTGCGACACGCTCGCTGCGTTCGAGTCGATCGAGCTGCCAGGTACGATCGTCGATCTCCCCTACCGCTGGGCCGAGACCGACGAGTGGAAAGACAGCGCGATGCGCCCCTTCATTCCGCGGCCCGGAGCCGACCCGATCGACGACAGAGTCGAGCGCTTCGTCGAGCCGCAGTACCAGACGGTGGAGGACGCCGAGGCCGCGGCGGCGTCCCATGCGGGGCGCGACTGCGTCGTCTGCGCGGGCGTCGACTTCTAGGCCGACGCGCTCGATGCGGATGCGTCTCGCTCGAGCAGCTCCTTGAGCGCGCGCAGATCCTTGGTGTTCGCGCGCCGAATCGCTCTCTTCATCAGTGGCGTGAACAACCGCGAGAAACCCGACGGCGTCCCCCGGTTGCGGAGGGTCATCCGGGTGTGCCCGTCGGACGTCGTGGTCCACGCGTACGTGGTCTCCATGGGAAACGGGCCCTCCGCGGTCTTCATCACGAGCCGCTCACCGGGAGCTTGCTCGACGACTTCATACGTGTACGACAGCTCGCGACCAAGGAATCGCGCCACGAAGGCGAGCTGCGAGCCCAGCGCGATGGGCGGCGCAGTCTTCCACTCGACCGAGACGATGTTCACGTACCAGGACGGTGCGTTCGTCGGATCGCCCGCGAACGCCGCGACCATGTCGCGAGGCTGTCGAATGACGGTCTCAGTCGTGACGTCGACGTTCACACCTAGCTCCTTGCGTCGAGGCTCAACACGCTAGCTCACAGCGCCGAGCGTCAGCCTCCGACGCTGCTCTCGCGCAATCCGAAGCGATCGTGCAGCCGCCGCAAGGGTGCGGGCGCCCACCAGTTCCACTCGCCGAGCAGCGCCATCAGCGAGGGTACGAGGAAGGCGCGAACGACGGTCGCGTCCAGGAGAACGGCCACCGCCGTGCCGAGCCCCAGCAACTTGATGAAGACGATCTCCGAGGTCGAGAAGGCACCGATCGCGACGGTGAACAGAAGCGCAGCCGACGTGATGACGCGGCCCGTGCGCTCGAGGCCCCAGGCGACAGACTCGGCATTCGACAGGCCCGAGTCATAGGCCTCTTTGATGCGCGAGAGCAAGAAGATCGCGTAGTCCGTAGAGAGAGCGAACGCAATCGCGAACAGCAGGATCGGCTGCGTCATCTCGAGCGCACCCTGGCTCGTGAAGTCGAGCAAGCCTTCGAGCCGGCCATCCTGACACACAAGCACCATCACTCCGAACGCGGCACTCAAGGTGAGCACGTTCATCAACAGAGCCTTAAACGGGAGGATGAGCGATCCCGTCATCGCGAACAGCAGCAGGAACGTGGTAGCGATCAGGATCGAGAGCGCGATCGGCAGGTGGTTGGCGAGGCTCTCGCGTTGATCGATGAAGCCCGCGGCGAAGCCGCCGACGCCGATCTCGTAGGGCGAGTCGAGGCTCCTGATCTCGCGGACAAGGTCGAGGCTCGGCTCCTCGAGCCCGGTGGCTGACGAGATCACACGAATCTGCCAGAGACCGGCTCCGACCGGACGCGGCACGGTCACGAAGCTCGCGTTCGGCAGCCCTCCGATCGCGTCGGCCAGTGCCGCGACATCGTCGGCGGCCGGGCCCGGAGCCGCCACGGCTACGTAGATAGGAGCCGTGCGCTCTGGCGGAAACTCCGCCTCCAGCGCGTCAGAGACCTGCCGGGCGCTCGTCGACAGGGGCAGTACGGCAGAGTCGACACTCGTGAACTCGACCCGCAGGAACGGGAGGCCGAGGACGATAAGTAGGGTCGCTGAGGCTACCGCGACTCGCGCGGGTCGTTTCATCACCACTGTCGTCAGCCGGTGCCAGAAGCCTGTTTCCCGACCACCCACGTCTTCCATCGAAGCGCGTTTCCAGCGCGCCGGCGCAAGCGCGTTCACGCGCGGGCCGAGCAGCACGAGCACGGCCGGGAGGACGGTAAGCGCCGCGAGTCCCGAAACGAGTGCGGCGACGATGCCGCCGACGCCCATCGAATACAGGAAAGGCTGCGGAAACACGAGCAAGACTGCGAGCGCTACCGCAACCGTGAGCGCGCTGTAGGCGACCGTTCGGCCCGCCGTCTGCAGCGTCGTGCGAATTGGCTGGAGACCCGAGCCGACTCGCGCCAGCTCTTCGCGGTAACGAGACACGATTAGCAGCGAGTAGTCGATGGCAAGACCGAGGCTGAGTCCGATCACGAGGTTCACCGCGAACACGGACAGCGCGGTGATCTCGTTCACGATGCGAAGCACGAGGAAGCTGAGGAGGATCGTGAGTCCGCCTGTCAGCAGTGGCAACGTACTCGCGATCACCCCGCGAAACAGGACGAGGGACAGGAGAAATAACAGCGGGAACGCGAGCAGCTCCGCCCGCGCGAGATCGCCGGACACCTGATCACGGATCTGCTGGCTCGCGATGATCCGACCTCCGAGCGTGACCGCGTCGTCAGCTGCGAACTCCCGCTCGATCCGCTCGGCCGCGTCGGTCGCCGCCTCGTCGGCGACCGGTCGCATCGCGGCCACGAGGTAGCTGGCGCGCCGATCCTCTGACACGAACGCCGTCTCACCCGTCCCGAGGAAGCCCGTGACACCGGCAACTGCCGGGTCGTTCTCGATCCTGTCCGCAACCTCGGCGAGCTTCGCGCGGCCGGCCACGGTGTCGACGCCCGAGTGGAGCTGTACAAGCGCAACCAGGCCAACTTCGGGATTAACGCCAGAGGCCTGCTCGAGCCGGTCGCGAGTGACGACGCTCTCGGAAGAAGCGTCTTCGAAGCCGGACGTCGAGCTCGATAGTAGTCCGACCACGGGCGCGCCGAGCAGCACGCCGAGGAGCATGAACGCGACCCCCGCTCCAAGCACGTGCCGCGGTCGTCGAAACACGATCGTGGCGAGCCGGGTCACGACGGGAGGCGTCTCTTGGTGTCGCTGGCCAGTCGTGTTCGCACCGCTTCTGTCCGAGCCCGTGCCGCTATCGCCGTGCTCGACGCTGGGCGGTGAGCATCGACCGACGGAGCGCAAGCACAGGGTGAACTAGTCTAGGGCGCCCAGCTCGGTAAACGGCGACTCCAGGAGGTCGGAGTGAACTTTGAGCAGAGAGCCCAGGAGTTGAACCTTGAGATCCCTGACTTCAATGTCACGCCGTACACCGGGCCAAAGTACGGAACGATGAAATCGCACCACCAGGTCGGCTCGCTGCTGTTCCTCAGCGGCCATGTGCCGGAGTCCCCGGACGGGACGCCGCTCCACCCCGGGCGGGTCGGAGAGGACGTCACCGTCGAGCAGGCGATCGAGGCGGCCCGGTTGACGGCTATGAACTGCCTCGCCGGCATCCGGTACGCGCTCGGCGACCTGAACAGGGTCGCCGCGATCGTCCGCTCGCTCAACTTCGTCGTGTGCGTGCCGGACTTCTACGAGGTCGGGCGCGTCTCGAACGGAGCAACCGACGTGTTCCGAGACGTCTTCGGCGAGGAGCGCGGCATCGGTGGCCGAGCAACGACGGGAGTCGTGAGCCTCGCGTCGAACGTCTGCTTCGAGAACTGGCTGACGGTCGAGGTCGTCGACTAGCCCGCGCCGGCTACGCGGCGGCAATCCGCACATAGCCGCGAGACGCGGACGACGATCCTAGGAGCCCTGCGCCGAGCCGAGGGGGCCCTCGCCGCCCGGATAACAGAAGGAGATCGAGGGCGAGTAGAAGCCGAAGGTGATCTCGAGCGGTTCCGCTGGGCGAAGGGCGTACACGTCGTGACCCGGGTCGAGGAACTCGACCGAATCGACCTCGAACGTCTCCGCGAGGTCCGCGGCGAAGGGGTAGCGCCCGCTCGAGAGCTCGCCGCCGAGCTGCGTGA
>JAUVPB010000277.1 GCA_030598925.1 Actinomycetes bacterium | reverse complement strand
GCGTATGCGATCTGCGGCGACGGCTGTCTGATGGAGGGCATCTCGCAGGAGGCCGCGTCGCTGGCGGGGCACCTTCGCCTCGCCAACCTCTGCTGGATCTACGACAACAACCACATCACGATCGAGGGGAACACGGCGCTCGCGTTCAGCGACGACGTTGCGACGAGGTTCGCCGGCTACGGCTGGAACGTCACGCGGGTCGGCGACGCGAACGATCTCGAGTTGCTCGCACGCGCGTTTGAGACCTTCCGCGCCGAGCGCGAGCGGCCGACGCTCGTCATCGTCGACTCGCACATCGGCTACGGCTCCCCGCACAAGCAGGACACGAGCGCCGCGCACGGCGCTCCGCTCGGCGAGGACGAGGTCCGGGCAACCAAGCGGAACTACGGCTGGCCCGAAGAGGCGCAGTTCCTTGTGCCCGACGGCGTCTACGAGCATTTCGCCAGCGGCGTCGCGAGTCGCGGCAAGGCCCTGCGCGACGAGTGGGTGGCGACGTTCGAGCGCTACGAGCAGCACGAGCCGGAGCTGGCCGATCAGCTCCTGCGGATGCAGCGGCGCGAGCTGCCCGAAGGCTGGGATAACGGGATCCCCGAGTACCCGGCAGATGCGAAAGGGGTCGCGTCGCGGAATTCGTCGGGCGAGGTCCTCAACGCGATCGCAGAGCGCGTGCCCTGGCTCATTGGAGGCTCGGCCGACCTCGCGCCGTCGACCAAGACACGACTGGTGTTCGACGGCGCAGGCGAGTTCTCCGCGGACGATCGGGGCGGACGGAACTTCCACTTCGGCGTTCGCGAGCACGCGGCGACAGCGATCGCAAACGGGATGTCGCTCTCGAAGGTGAGGCCGTACTGGTCAGGCTTCCTTATCTTTTCTGACTACGCGCGCGGCGCGATCCGGCTGTCGGCGCTGATGGAGATTCCGGTCGTCCATGTCTTCACGCACGACTCGATCGGGGTCGGCGAGGATGGCCCGACGCACCAGCCCGTCGAGCACCTCGCGTCGCTTCGCGCGATGCCGGGACTCACGGTGATCCGGCCCGGCGATGCGAACGAAGTCGTCGAGGCATGGCGCCTGATCATGGAGCTCCAACACGAGCCCGTCGCTCTGATCCTCTCCCGGCAGGCGTTGCCGACCCTGGATCGGGAGCGGTATGCGCCGGCGGCCGGACTCCGGCGCGGCGGCTATGTGCTCGCTGACGCCGCCGAGCCTCAGGTCATCCTCATCGCCACGGGGAGCGAGGTGAGCCTCGCGCTCACCGCGTCGGAACAGCTTGCGACGGAAGGTGTCGCGACTCGGGTCGTGAGCCTCCCGTCGTGGGAGCTCTTCGATCGTCAGCCGGCCGAGTACCAGGAGAGCGTCCTCCCGCCGCACATCGACGCTCGCGTCGCGATCGAGCAGGCCTCGACGATGGGCTGGGAGCGATACGTGGGCTCAACCGGCGCCGTCGTTGGCATGCATACGTTCGGCGCCTCGGCGCCGCTGAGAGAGCTCAAGGGAAAGTTCGGCTTCACGCCCGAGGCTGTCGCGGCGCTCGCAAGAGCTCAGGCTGCGACCGCGGCGGCGCAATGACCTTTCCGCGAGCAAGGAGAAACCGTCGTATGAAACCGACGCAGAAGCTGCACGAGGCGGGCCAGAGCCTCTGGCTCGACAACATCACCCGCGAGCTGCTGACGAGCGGGACGCTCGCGAGCTATATCGACGAGCTGTCGATTACGGGATTGACCTCGAACCCGACGATCTTCGATCATGCGATCGAGGACACCGACGCCTACGATGAGCCGATTTCGCTCGCGGCGCCGTTTACCGTCAACACGATGCCAGAGAAGACGCTTCATGCATTCGCCGACCACGGCCAGCTAGAGGATTCGTTGCCAGCCGATGGCGGAGACGCTAACGAGGTGTTGAGCGCGTTCGCCGCGGCCGGCGTCGATGACGACGAACTCGCCGCGAAGCTCCAACCGGCGGGCGCCGACTCCTTCAATGCCTCCTGGGACCGGCTGCTTGCCTGCATCTCGGCCAGGACCGACGCCCTCGCCACGACCGGGTAGGGAGAGACATGGCCACGACGACAACCGGACTGCGGCAGCGGGCCTCCTGGGCGCCCCTCGAGGAGCACCACGCTCAGCTCGCCGACGCGCACCTGCGTGATCTGTTCGCCGCCGATCCGACCCGCGGCGAGCGCCTGACGGCCGAAGCGGCCGGCCTCTATCTCGACTACTCCAAGCACCGCATCACCGAGGAGACCGTGGGCCTGCTCGTTCGACTCGCTGAGGAGTGCCGGCTGCGCGAGCGGATCGACGCCATGTTCCGGGGCGAGCACATCAACGTCACGGAGGACCGCGCCGTTCTCCACGTCGCTCTTCGCATGCCGCGCGACGCGAACCTCACCGTCGACGGTGTCGACGTGGTGGCGGACGTGCACGGAGTCCTCGACCGGATGGCGGCGTTCGCCGACCGGCTCCGGTCGGGGGCATGGAAGGGGCATACCGGCAAGCCGATCCGAAACATTGTCAACGTCGGCATTGGGGGCTCCGACCTCGGGCCGGTGATGGCCTACGAGGCGCTGCGAGCGTTCAGCGACCGGGACCTGACCTTCAGGTTCGTCTCGAACGTCGACGGCACCGACATCGTCGAGGCGACCCGCGACCTCGACCCGGCCGAGACGCTCTTCATCGTTGCGTCGAAGACCTTTACGACGCTCGAGACGATGACCAACGCGCACTCCGCGCGCGAGTGGTCGCTTGCAGCGCTTGGCGACGCAGAGGCGGTCGCTCGCCACTTCGTCGCGGTCTCGACCAACGCCGGCGAAGTGGCGAAGTTCGGAATCGATACCGACAACATGTTCGGCTTCTGGGATTGGGTGGGTGGCCGTTACTCGATGGACTCCGCGATCGGACTTTCGACGATGCTCGCGATCGGTCCCGAGAACTTCAGTGAGCTCTTGGCCGGGTTTCACGAGCTGGACGAGCACTTCCGCACAGCGCCATTCGCCGAGAACCTGCCGGTGCTGATGGGGCTCCTGAACGTCTGGTACACGAACTTCTGCGGGACCGAAACGGTTGCCGTGCTGCCTTACGACCAGTACCTCAAGCGCTTTCCCGCCTATCTCCAGCAGCTGACGATGGAGTCGAACGGGAAGCACGTCACGCTCGAGGGTGCGCGCGTCGACCACCAGACAGGCCCGATCTTCTGGGGCGAGCCCGGGACGAACGGCCAGCACTCGTTCTACCAGCTCATCCACCAGGGGACAAGGGTCATTCCGTGTGACTTCATCGCGTTCGGGCAGCCGCTCAACCCTCTCGGTC
>JAUVPB010000029.1 GCA_030598925.1 Actinomycetes bacterium | reverse complement strand
CGGCACGTCGCGCTCCGCGAGCTCTGCAACCAGCCATTCGATTGCGGCCGCCATCGGCTCACGCCCATCTACGGTTGCCTCGTCCGCCAGACGTCCGCCGGCGTGAGCCCGAGCCTCGTAGACCCTTACGCAGTGTCCGAGGTCGGCTGCTGTCCGCGCGAACTCGAGACCCGCTAGACCGGCGCCGACCACGCGCACGTCGCGACTGATCGAGCCCGGCGCCTGCTGCCTGCCGAGCTCGGCCTGAATCGGGCTCTCGGGTGCCTCAGGTGCGTAGAAGCAGCCCACGGGCCGCAGCGTGTGGATCTGGTGCCAGCAGATGTTGCAGTAGACGCAGGGGCGCGGCGCGGCACCTTGGCGCACCTTCTCGACCAGCCGCGGCTCGGCAAGAAACGCGCGGGTCATGCCGATCAGATCCGCATCGCCGGCATCGACCACCGCCTGCGCGTACTCGAGGTCGGGTACCTTGCCGACAGCCATTACCGGCACGCCGTCGGCCACGTCCCGAATGCCTCTCCAGAGCGAACGAAAGTGTCCGTCGCGGAACCTCATGCCAGGCGTGTGCCACTCGAGACTCGGACTGAAGTTCCCCTGACTCACTGCGACGTAGTCCGGCCGCGCCGTCGCAACAAGATGACCGACCAGCTCCTGCGCTAGCTCGAGGTCGATTCCCGAATCGACTCCCTCGTCGGCACTGAGCTTGAGTCCAACGCTGAACGACTGGTCGCACGCAGCGCGGATCGCCTCCACGAGCCGTACAACGAGGCGAGCGCGGTTCTCCGTCGGCCCTCCGTAGTCATCAGTTCTGCGGTTGGACCATGGCGAGAGAAACTGGGTGAGCAGGTACCCGTGCGCACCGTGAAGCTCGACCCCATCGAAGCCTGCGGCCTCCAGATTGCGCGCCGCCCTGGCGAAAGCCTGGACAAGCTCGTCGATCTCGTCCACCGTCATCGCGTGCGGCGTCGAGCCGCTATACGGATCACGCTCCGACGAGGCCGACCACGGCAGCTGCATCGGATTCCACAACGCTTGACGTCCCGCGTGCCAGAGCTGCCCGAGCAGACCTGCTCCCTCGCCCTTGATCGCCTCCGCGAGCCGCGTGAAACCCCCGAGCAACGACTCGTCGAACGCGAGCGGCACGGTGTGTGTGGGGATAGAAGACGGGTGAACGGCGAGCCCCTCGGTGATCACCAGCCCGACCCCACCGCGCGCACGCTCGGCGTAGAACTCAACCTGCGACGACGTGACTTCGTCATTGCGTCCCAGGTTGGTTACGGTCGCTGCCTGAACCACCCGGTTCCGCAGCCGCAGCCGGCCCGCTTCAAACGGCTCGAGAACGCTCGCGCTCACGCCTAGCCGCGGGTTCCCGGCCCGCAGTGCTCACGGTCCGCATCCGACAGCACGCTCTCGATCTCGGCGCCGAGACGGACGAGTGAGCGATCGCTGCCAGGAGCCGCGGCAACCTGGAGTCCCACCGGGAGTCCGTCGGACATCCCGCACGGCATGCTCAGAGCCGGAGCACCGACGAAGTTCCATAGCAGTAGATAACGAATCGAGGCACCGAGCACGGATTCAGACGATCCGTCCGGCCAGTCGATCGACTCCTGACCGATGAGAGGCGCGACGCAGGGCGTCGTCGGTGAGACGATGACGTCGACCTGCGAGAACAGCGCCTCGAGCTGCTGCCAGACGACCTGTCGATGCCGGAGGGCATTCACGTAGTCACGTGCGGGTACGGCGTCGCCGAGAGCGAGCAGCTCCCTCACGTTCTCCTCGTAGCTGCCACGATCGACCTCGTTCGGTGAGTGCACCGCTGCGGCTTCGCTCGTAATAATCCCGAGCTGCGCCGCCGTGATCAGGGCGAGGTCGGGCAACTCGATCTCGAGAACGCTCGCGGCGTTTCCCTCAAACACCGCAAGCGCGTCGCGAAACGACGCCCGTACGCCGTCATCGCTTCGACCGGTCTCGCGCGCCCCCGGCCAGACGCCGACGCGCAGTTCGGCCAACGGCGGTAGCGACCGATCTTGAAACTGTCGCCCGCCCGTCGCGAGAAGCACGTCCAACGGCATTGCAAGGTCGGCGACGGTCCTCGCGAGCGGGCCAATCGAGTCCATCGTCCACGACAGCGGATAGCAGCCCTCCGTCGACACGCTTCCCGTGGTCACCTTGAGCCCGGCGATGCCGCAGTAGCTTGCCGGCAGGCGGATCGAGCCACCGGTGTCGGTACCGAGCGCCACGGACGCCATGCCCGTTGCCACCGCCACAGCCGAGCCGCCACTTGAACCGCCCGGAACCCGACCGTCGTCGTGCGGGTTGAGGACTGCTCCGTACGCCTCGTTCCTCGAGGTTGCTCCGAAGGCCCACTCGTGCAGATTCGCGGTGCCAACCACAACGGCTCCGGCTGCTTCGAGCGCCGCTACCGCCGGCGCGGTCTGAGTCGCGAGCGTGTGCCGACGGCCGGCCGTTCCACACGTGTTCGGCACGCCCTCGATGGAAATGCAGTCCTTGACAGCGATGGGAACACCGAGCAATGGGAGGTCTTGAGCCTCGCCGTTCTCACGGCTCGCGTCGAGCGCCTCCGCGCATTGGATCGCACGTTCGCCTAGCACCGAGATGAACGCGTTGTTCGCTTGGTTCGCGCTTCTGATGCTCGCGAGCGTGGCGTCGATGCGCTCCTGTACCGATACCCGCCCGCTCCTCGTCGCCTCAACCAGATCGTCGACCGCGCCCGGCAGGAAACGACCCGGGCCGGCCGGCTCTGTCGAAGAAACCGCCAGATGAGGGGGCGGCGTCAGGGGCGCGACCCCGTCCGGCGCACTAGGGATTGCGCGCACGGCCTCGAGAAAGCTGTCCTCCGTGTCCGCTCCCGCGGGATCCTCGCCAGCGAGGCCCGTGGCCGGCTTCGCCGCCTGGCGATCAGGTGCTCGCTCGCTGCCGCTCACGCCGAGATCCTAGCGACGCATGCCTCCTATGATGAGCGCTGCTCGGCGCCGGCCGCGCACACTGATCGCCCCTTGTCTTCAAGGAGACCGACGTGACGTCAGACGACAGGCTTTTTGCTCAGAATGCCGAGAACGATGCGCGTCGGCCACGGCGATCGCCGCGGTCCAACCCGACACGCTCTGGCCCCTGTTGCGGGAGCTCGACGGCGACGACGTCGACGCGATCGTCCAGGTCGGGACCAATCTCTCGATGCTAGGCCTCGCCGCCGAGGCGGAGCGCGAGCTCGGCACGCCTGTTGTTGCCATCAACGCCGCAACTCTGTGGCAGGCGCTCCGCGAGAACGACTTCGATGACCAGTTCGAGAGCTTCGGCGTCCTGCTCCGAGAGCATTAGGAAAGCCGCCGATCCGCTACCGATCCGACGCGAAGGGATGAGATGCCACACCGAGTAACGAGGCACTTCGTCGATGTCAACAACCGGCAAGTGCACTACCGGCGGGTTGGCGAAGGCCCACCCGTGCTGATGGTTCATGAGTCGCCGACCACCGGCGCCATGTTGCTGCCGCTGGCGCGTCAACTCGCACAGCTCGGGTACACGGCGCTCGCGCTCGATACGCCGGGCTACGGAGGTTCGGACTCACTTCCGGGAGTCTCGAGCCCATCGATCGCGGACTACGCCGATGGCCTGCTGGAGACGATCGACGCGTTGGGCCTCAAGAGACCACACGTCTACGGCTCACACACCGGAGCGATGATCGTGCTCGAGTTCGGGTACCGCCATCCACGGGCGGCGCGATCGTTGATGATCGACGGGCTGCCAGCATTCACGCGCGCCGAGTCGATCGAGCTGCGCATGAACTGGCTGCCGCAGTACCCCCCGCAGCCGAGCGGCGCGCATCTCATCGCTCTGTGGCACCGATACCGCGACCACACGATGTTCTGGCCGTTCTACCGGCCTCGGGGCGACTCGCGGCTCGAGATCGACATGCCAAGCCCGGGGCACATCCACGATCGGATCGTCGACTGGCTCCTCCCCGGAACCGACTACCCGGTTTCTTACCATGCCGCCTTCGACTACGACGGGCACCTGCGCGTTGGCGAGCTGACCCCGCGCGCCGCCATCACCGCCCACCACGACGACCTGCTCGGTTTCTTCATGGAGCGCCTCCCCGAGCGCCTCGGGCGGCGCACGGTGACGGCGCGGATGCCCAAGTCGCAGCACGCGCGCTGGATCGCGCGGTTCCTCGCCAAGGACAAGGGCCCGCCGGCGCCGTCGGCACCCGCACCCGAGCCACTACCAGAGCGCGTTAGCCGGACCTACGCGGCCGACGGAGCACGCCAGTTGCTCGTCCGGCGACGCGCAGACGTAGCTGGACGCCCGCTCGTGTTGCTTCCAGCCGCTCCGGACACCGGTTCTGGCCTCAGGGAGCTCGTCTCATTGCTCGGACGATCGCGGCCTGTCATCGCGCTCGACCTGCCAGGAACGGGCGGGTCCGATGCGCTGCGCCCGAGACAACCGTCGATCGACGACTTCGTCAGGAGTGTCACGCGCGCCATCCGATCCCTGGGTCTACGAAGCGTCGATCTGTACGGAGCGGGCGCCGGTGCCGCGGTAGCGCTCGCGGTGACGAGCGCTCGCCCGCAACTCGTCAGGCGTCTCGTACTCGACGGCGTCACGCTTCACTCCGCCGCTGAGCTACGAGAGCTGAAGAGACATGCGGACGTGACGATCACCCCCGAGACCGACGGGACGCATCTCATCCGGGCCTGGACAGCGATTCGCGACCGCGAGCTTTACTCGCCATGGTTCGACCGTACGAAAGGAGCGATCCGGCACGTGACGCCGGCCTGTCCCGACGAGATCCACCGGCGCACGCTAGAGGCGCTGAAGAACCCTACGACCTTCTGGCTCCCGGGCCGAGCGGCGCTCGACTACCCAACTGAGCGGGCGCTCAAGACGACGGCCGCTCAGCCCATGGTCTGTGCCGCCGCCAATGACATCGGTGCCCCGCACCTGCGGCAGGCCGCACGAATCGCGGGCAGCCGACCCGTCTCCTACGTGAACGACGAGGAGCTCGCGACAGCGATCGCAGCCTTTGTCGACAAGGACTGATAGCGCCCGTACCTACGAGATGACGACACGCTGGAGGACTCCATGACCGACGCACTCGCCGGCCGGACCTGTGTGGTGACGGGTGCAGCCGACGGTATGGGCCGTGCGACGGCACTCGAGATGGCGCGCGAAGGAGCGGCTGTCGTCGTCTCGGACGTGCAAGACGAGCTCGGCGCGGAGACGGTCTCTCTCATCGCCGAGCTCGGCGAGAACGCCGTCTACGTTCCCTGCGACGTGCGAGACGAGTCCCAGATCAAGGTGCTGATGCAGACCGCAGTTGCGCAGTTCGGCGGCATCGATGTCCTCCACAACAACGCGGCGGTACACGAGGTGGCGATCGCCGGGCCGCAGCCCGTGGACAAGATCTCCAACGAACTATGGAATCTCGTGTACGAGACCAACCTGAGGGGGTACTGGTGGTGCACGAAGCACGCTGCTCCCCATCTAAAACGGTCGCCGGCGCCTGCGATCGTCAACGCCGCCTCGACCGCGAGCCTCGTCGGCTACCCAGGGAGCCCGGCCTATAACGCGATGAAGGGAGCGGTGCTTCAGCTCACGCGCTCCACGGCCGTCGACCTCGCTCCAGTGCGGTGCAACTGCTACTGCCCAGCGGGTGTCGAGACGCCGCTACTCGAGTCGTTCCTCGAAGGGGCGCCAGATCCGGAAGCGGTCCGCCAGGAGCTGATCGACAACTACCTCGTCAAGCGTCTCGGTACACCCGAAGACATCGCGAAACTCGTCTGCTTCCTCGCGTCTGACGCCGCGTCGTGGATCACGGGAGCAGTGATCTCGGTCGACGGCGGCGCGCTGGCGTGGCGCGCACTGTAGAAGACCACTACCGCATCTAGGCTGCGTCAACCATGTCGAGCCGGAGAGTGAGATCACGCACCGCCTGCCGCTCGCCGAGATCGGGCCGGCGTTCGAGGCCCAGCTCGACCGAGACCGATCGATCAAGGTCACGGTCACTCCCTAGCCGCGGGCGAGCACCCGAACGCACCGCGAATTGCTGCGGCGCAGTCATCGAGGCACAGCGACGCCTGGTCGGTAATCGCGCCCATGCGGTAGACGCAGTGGATCTGGCCCGCGTACGTACGGTGTGTTACGCCGACGCCAGCCTCACGTAGACGCGACGCATACGCATCGCCTTCGTCCCGCAACGTGTCGAATTCGGCCGTAACGACGTGCGCCGGAGCCACGCCGGCCAGATCCGGCTCACGAAGCGGCGACGCTGCCCGAACCGTGGGATCTCCGTCCGGGCCCACGTAATGCTCCCAGAACCACCGCATAGCCTCGACGGACGGACCGACCCGATCGTTATCGAGATACGACCCTCGGTCGAAGTCGCAGTCGACGACCGGGAACGCGAGCAGCTGCAGCGACAGTGAGAGGTCGTGATCTCGCGCACGAAGGGCGACTCCCGCCGCGAGGTTCGCTCCTGCCGAGTCACCGGAAACTCCGATGAGACCGGGAGCTGCTCCGATCGAGTGGCCCCGTTCGGCGAGCCACACGGTTGCGGCCCAAGCATCTTCGAGAGCGCGGGGAAGCGATGCTCCGGCCCAGCCGATAGTCAACAGCCGCCATGATGCAGCCCGACCGTGCCGCCAGGGCCCTGCAAAGGCCGTCGTGGGTGTCGAGGTCGCCGACGACCCAGCCACCGCCGTGGCTGTAGACCATCAGCGGAAGGCCTGTGCCGCCACCCTGAGGTGTGTACACCCGAATCGGCAGGCGCCCGCCCGGGCCTGGCAGCGCGAAGTCGACGACGGATCCGACGGCGTCCGGCTCACCGAAATCGTCGATGTAGGCCCGCCGCATCGTCAGCCGCGCGCGTTCGGGCGTGAGCTCGGCGACTGGGAACGAGCCTGCTGCCGCGAGCTCCTCCAGATGGCGAGCGATCTGCGGATCGAGCGGCATCGCGCCAGCCTACTGCCGCGCGAGCAGCCTGAGCCAGTGCCGCCGGTCTGAGCGGGTTCGCTAGGGTTCTCGAGGCGCCACAAAGGCCAGCGCTCGCTACGCGAGTCGAAGTGAAGGGAACCAACGAATGACTGACAGTTTCGGGGCGCGCTCGACTCTCCGGGTCGGCGAGACGTCGTATGAGATCTACCGGCTCGACGCGCTCCAAGAACGGTTCGACGTCGCTCGTCTCCCCTACACGCTCAAGGTGCTCCTCGAGAACGTCCTTCGCACGGAGGACGGCCGCGACGTCACAGCCGCCGACGCCGAGGCCATCGGACGATGGGTCGCTACCGACCCGCCCAGCGCCGAGGTCTCCTTCACGCCCGCCCGCGTTCTGCTCCAGGATTTCACCGGCGTACCAGCGATCGTCGATCTCGCGGCGATGCGACACGCAATGCATGAGCTGGGTGGCGACCCCTCGAAGATCAATCCGCAGCTTCCCGCCGAACTCGTGATCGACCACTCGGTACAGGTCGACGAGTTCGGCTCCCGTTTCGCGTTCGCCCGCAATACAGAGCTCGAATTCGCCCGGAACCGCGAGCGGTACGCGTTCCTACGCTGGGGCCAGGAGGCGTTCGACAACTTCAAGGTCGTTCCGCCCGGCACCGGGATCGTGCACCAGATCAACCTCGAATATCTGGCGCGCGTCGTCGAGGCGCGCGAGGTCGACGGGACGCTGCAGGCGTTCCCTGACTCACTGGTCGGCACCGACTCACATACGACGATGATCAACGGCCTCGGGGTGCTCGGTTGGGGCGTCGGCGGCATCGAGGCTGAGGCGGCAATGCTGGGTGAAGCGCTATCGATGCTCGTGCCGCAAGTGGTCGGCTTTAGGCTCCATGGCGAGCTGCGTGACGGTGCGACGGCAACGGACCTCGTTCTGACCGTTACACAGGTCCTGCGCAAGACCGGCGTCGTCGGAAAGTTTGTCGAATACTTCGGCTCCGGCCTCGTCGGCTTGCCACTCGCCGATCGCGCGACGATCGCGAACATGTCGCCCGAGTACGGAGCAACGTGCGGCTTCTTCCCGGTCGATGAGGAGACGCTCGCCTATCTGACGCTGACAGGCCGTAGCCCCGAGCAGATCGCCCTCATCGAGGCGTACTGCAAGGAACAAGGGCTGTTCCATGATCCAGCCGAGAGCGCAACGTACTCCGAGGTTGTCGAACTCGACCTCTCGACAGTCGAGCCGAGTCTGGCGGGCCCCAAGCGTCCCCAGGATCGGATCTCCCTGGTCGATGCCAAGAGCTCGTTTCTCGAGGCGCTGCCAAGCCTCGGTATCCATGCGGCAGAGCAGGGCGCGACCGCCACGAGCACTGCCGTGCCGGTTGCGACGGACGACGCGACCTTCGAGCTCGACCACGGCTCCGTCGTGATCGCCGCGATCACCAGCTGTACCAACACGTCCAATCCGACCGTGATGGTTGCAGCCGGCCTCGTGGCGCGAAACGCCATCAAACGTGGCATGACCAAGAAGCCGTGGGTCAAGACCAGCCTCGCACCAGGCTCGAAGGTCGTCACGACCTACCTCGAGGCGGCCGGCCTTCAGGCGGGCCTTGACGCACTTGGCTTCAACCTCGTCGGCTACGGCTGCACGACCTGCATCGGCAACGCAGGACCGCTCCCACCGCCGATCGCTCGCGCCGTTGTCGAGAGCGACCTGGTCGCCTGCTCGGTCCTGTCCGGTAACCGCAACTTCGAGGCTCGCATCCACCCGGATGTCAAGGCGAACTACCTCGCGTCCCCGCCACTCGTCGTTGCCTACGCGCTCGCAGGCCGCATGGACGTCGACATCACGACGGAGCCGCTGGGCGAGGACTCCGACGGCAACGACGTGTATCTCGCCGACCTGTGGCCCTCTCCCGCCGAAGTCCAACAGACGGTGGCTTCGTGCCTGAGAGCGGAGATGTTCTCTGACAGCTATTCAGACGTGTTCGCCGGCGACGAGCAGTGGAATGACCTTGCCGTTCCCGAAGGGGAGCTCTACGACTGGCAGGACGATTCGACCTACGTCCGCCGGCCTCCCTTCTTCGACGGGATGAACCCGGGCCCGGGCACAATCGACGATCTCACCGGTGCTCGCTGTCTCGTGAAGCTCGGCGACAGCGTCACGACAGACCACATCTCACCCGCCGGCGCGATCAAGCGCGAAGCCCCTGCCGGCGAATACCTGATCAGCCACGGCATCGAACGACCCGACTTCAACTCGTATGGATCACGGCGCGGCAACCATGAGGTGATGATGCGCGGCACCTTCGCCAACGTTCGACTTCGCAACGAGCTCGTGCCCGGCTCAGAGGGAACCGTCACCGTGCATTTCCCGTCGGGACAGGAGACGTCGATCTACGACGCCGCGCTCCGCTACGCGGAGGACGCAATCCCGCTCATCGTGCTCGCGGGCGCCGAATACGGTTCCGGCTCATCGCGTGACTGGGCCGCCAAGGGCACCTCGCTGCTCGGCGTACGTGCGGTGATCGCCACCTCGTTCGAGCGAATCCACAGATCGAATCTCGTCGGGCTGGGTGTCCTCCCACTCGAATTCATTGACGGTGAGACTGCCGAGACGCTCGGCTTGACCGGCCGTGAGACCTTCGCGATCCAGGGTCTGGAGAACGGCGACGCCCGCCAAGCCGCGGTCAGCGCGACGTCAGAGGGCGGGCGCGAGACGAAGCAGTTCAGCGCTCGCTTGCGTCTCGACACGCCGCGCGAGCGCGAGTACGTCAAGCACGGCGGCATCCTGCCGTTCGTACTTCGCCGTCTCCTGAGCACGTAGCGCAACGGCACCCGCGGTGTCGGGCGGGCAGGCGAGCACCCAGGCCCTATCATGACGCTGCGCCGAAGTGGCGGAATTGGTAGACGCGCTGGACTCAAAATCCAGTGAGGTTCGGCCTCGTGCGGGTTCGAGTCCCGCCTTCGGCACTCGCTTCTCAGTTGAGCGGATGCTCTGCGCCGATCAGCCAGTTGAGCATCGCTGAGAGCTGCTCGGCTTCGCCTGGTGCATCGATGACGAGCGCGTCGACGCCGGCGTTCTCGAACGAGACCACATCGTCCCGCGTACTCGAAAGTGGCTCGACTATCACGAGCTTGCCGGCGGGAACATCGGTCAGGAGCGTAAGCGTTGACGCGAGAGCCTCTTCACCATCGTGGCGGTCCGGAGCGGCAACCACGATCTCTGGCTCGAATGCCTCGAGCACCGCGTGTAGCTCCTCCTCGTCCTTCACGCACAGGGCGCAATCAAGCCCGAGGGCTACCGCCTGCGCGTACGCCGATTCGCCCTGGTTGCCAAGCGCTGACGCGCGCAGCGCAACCGCGTCTGCTCCGACAGCGCGCGCCGCTTCGAGAACGTCAGGCGTCGCCTCGATCGGACGGACGACGACGGGAAGCTGCGTCGAGGCGCGGGCCCGCTGAGCGTCGGCGATCGACTCGACGAGGACCGCCTCGGCACCGGCCCGCTCAGCAGCAGCTACGAGAACCTCGGCATCACCCCGGATGATCGGGATGATCGAAATCCCGTCGCCCTCGGCGACGGCCTGCGAGAATCGCCGCTCCGGCCACGGAACGTCTTTAGCGGGATCGCTCATCGGCGGCGCGACCAGTTTACCCGCCACGGTGTGCGCAGTCGGCACGGCCCCGACCGACACGGGCGTCGCTCACCCTCCTGCCCTCTGCGAGCGCTACGCGTACGTCGCACCCAACTCGCTTTCGAGCGGCCCCGTGTCGAGCGCTGCGAAACCAAGGCGATCGGCGATGTCCTCGTTGCTCGGCCCCGTTCCCTCGCGGAACAGCTCGCGCAGGAACTCACCGGTCGCCTCGTCGCACCACCAATTACCGCCGACTTGCTCTCGAAGTGCCGCCCGTACCTGGGCAGTGCGCACCCACGCCCGTAGGTAGTCGGCCGTGTAGAAACCGCTGTCCATGTCGGCGAGGTATCCGCTGGCTGGGTAGCGGAACCCACTCGCGGCGGAGACGAGCTCCGCATACACCGGACCATGCGAGCGGGCGTTTCCGACGTCACCCCAGAAGCGCAGCTCTGAGTCGAGCTTCGCCGCGTATCGACGGAACAGCAGAGTCTCGATCAGGAACGCCATGTCGGCGTGCCTCTGCGCTGTCTCGTCGTCGAGGCCGAAATGGCGTACGTGCCACTCCGGCTCACGGGTGATGGACTCGACGAGGAACGCGTAGATCTCTGTTAGAGCGTGGTCGCGGGCTAGCCGCCGAAACGCGTATGGAAGATCGGGGTCGCAGCCGGCGTAGTGAAGGGCATGTCCAGCTTCATGGAGGAACGCCTCGTAGTCGGCGAGCCCTCCCTGCGCACGAGTGATGAGGTGAACGACGTCGGGAGGCCGAGACGCGATCACGCAGGCCCGTGGGTTCTTCTGCGGGCGATCTTCGAGATCCAGCTTGATCCGATGCTCAGCGGCGAGATCGAACCCGACGGCGCGCAGCGAGTCGAGGCAGACCTCTACGGCTCGCTCCTTCGTATACGTGCCCGCGAGCGGTGAAAGGCGGCGGATGTAGGAGACGTGCGCCGAGGAAGGCTCGTCTTCGCGCTCCGGACCGAGCAGCGCGTCGAGATGATCCTCGCGACGTGCGCCGTACGCGTTGTCCACCGCACTCGACGCCCTCCCCACCGCGTCGCGAACCTCGAACAGATCAACCTGCTTGAGCTCCGCGTTTCGCACGATCGGGTCGGGCTGTCCGGTCAGGTCGGCCTCGAGCTGTTCGGCGGCCTCGAGCAAGCTCAACCGCCGCTCGTTGTGCTGAGCCGAGCCGTCTGTGACGATGCTGCCGAGCTCGTCTCTGCCGGCGTAGCTCTCCAGGACGGCCAGCCGCGCCTGACCGGCGCGTAGCGGCATCGACCCGTCTTCGAAGGTGATCTCGGTGTTCAGAATCGCGTTCTCCAGCGCGTCCGAGGCCTCGGCGATCTCGATCGACAACAGCCCGCCAAGGCAGGCCTCCTTGAGGCGTTCGAGCCGCTCCCGCTCGGAACCCGCCGCGCCTTCGACGTCCTGGGTGAGCCGCTCGAGTGTGGAGCGCGTGAACAACGCTTCGTACCGGGCGACGACCGCAGCCTGGTCACTCGTTTCCTTCTCGCCGACGCGCACGGCGCGGGCTTCCTCGGAGCGCTCGTACACGTAGTCGGAAAGGTTGCGCTCAAACTCGTCTGCCGTCGACGCTGCGTTCACTTCGACCTCCGTTCGTCCTAGATCCCGAGGCGGCGGACCTGCTCGGGATCCTTCCGCCATCCCTGCCGCACCCTGACCCGCAACTCGAGGAACACCGAGTGGCCGAGCAGCGCCTCGATCTCGGGCCGTGCTCTTGATCCGATCTCCTTGACCACCGAGCCGCCTGAGCCGACGACGATGCGCTTTTGCGACTCCGTTTCCACGACGATGACCGCGTGGATACGGCGCTCGTCCGCATCGACGATCTCGACACCGACGGCATGCGGGAGCTCCTGCCGGGTGAGCCGAAGCGCCTGCTCGCGCAGCAGCTCTGCTACCCGCTCGTCGAGAGTCTGGTCGGTGACGACGTCTGGCGGAAACAGAGCCGGACCAGCCGGCAGCAGTGCGACGAGCTCCTCGCGAAGCGCGTCGATGCCGTCGCCAGTCTTCGCGCTGACCGGATGGAGCGCGTGAAAGTCCCCGAGTCTGGCGACGCGGTCGATCTGCACGGCGATACGCGAGGCCTTGACGCGGTCGGTCTTGTTCACCGCGATGACGACGGGCACGCCTCCCGCGTGTACGCGTCTCGCGACAAACTCGTCCCCGCGGCCGACGTCCTCGTCGGCGGCGACGACGAAGACGACGCCGTCGATGTCCTCGAACGACGCGTCAACGGTCTTCTGCATGCGCTCGGTCATCGCGTCCTGTGGACGCTGAAAGCCGGGCAGATCAATCAGCACGAGCTGGTGCTCGCCGTCGGACCAGACGCCGGAGATGCGCCTTCGAGTTGTCTGCGGCTTGTCGGACACAATCGCGACTTTCTCGCCACAGAGAGCATTCACCAGAGTCGACTGGCCGACGTTGGGTCGGCCCGCGAGCGCTACGAGGCCGCTCTTCACTCGTCCAACACGAACGCATGCGGTAGAAGTTCCTGGGCAGAGCGAATCTCGACGCCACCGTCGTGGTCGAACAACACGCGCTCGACCCTGAACTCGAGCAGCCACTGCCGGCAGCCCCCGCACGGCGAAGCGGTGATCGCAACTGCCGCCACGTCTCCAGGACGAACACCTTCGCTAGCGGCTCGTGCCAGCACCGTCCGCTCAGCGCAGACTCCCAGCGGGTACGACGCGTTCTCCACATTCGCGCCCGTGAAGAGTGCTCCCTCGCGCGTCCGGAGCGCCGCGCCGACGTGGAACTGCGAGTACGGCGCGTACGCCTGAGCGGCGGCGGAGCGCGCCTCCGCCAGCAGAGCATCGTCCGCGGGCGTGGTTTGGGGAACTTCGTTCATCCGACGAGCTGAAACACGAGCAGGGTCACGAGCGTACCGACCGCTGCACCGATCGCGACCTCGTACGTTGAGTGGATCCCCGACTCGACGCGGGTCTGAGCTACGAGAACAGCCATGATGAACGCGAGCGCCGAGACCAACAGTCGGTGGTCTGGTGCCTCCACCACGTAGGTGATGGCGATCCAACCCGCGAAGGCCAGCGCTGCGTGACCAGACGGAAAACCGCCGCTCAGGGGCGTGCCGCGCCCCGAGACCGCTTTGAGCGCGATCACCACGATCACGGTCAGCACCAGCGCGCCGATCGTGGCGTTGGCCGGCGCATCACGCACCGTTTCGAGCAAGCGATCACTTGGGGCGCTAAGGCGATCGACCAGGACGAGATAGCCGACCGCGAGTGCTGTGATCGAGGCCACGAGCACCGCGCCGGCGGCGACGTCCTTCGCGAGCTTCGCGATCGGATTGTGCTGGTTCGTTGCGAGATCCACTGCCGCCTCGACCGCCGTGTTGATCATCTCGGTGATCAGAACAAGGGCAATCGCCATGATCAACGCGATGAGCTCGAGCTTGGACACTCCGACGCCGAGCGCAACCCCGAGCACGACCGCCGCAATCGCGAAGTGAGCTCTCATGTTGCGCTCGCGGCGCAGGACGCTGACTACGCCTTCGAAGGCGTAGTTGAAGCTTTGGATCACCGAGTGCGGGCGCCGCTTGACCGTTCGGGCTGGCGCCGACTCACCCCGCTCCGCATGATCGCCGGCGGGTGCGGACCGCTCGCGAGGCTCGTTCGGTGGCGTCTGTTGAACGGTGCTCACGTCAGCAACTCTCTCTCGCGGCGCTCCATCACTCCGCCATGGGCGTACCCGAGGAGATGCAGTAGGCCGTGCGCAAGGGGCGCACGCCAGGCGTCCTTAACGACCTGTGGGCAGATGAACACATCACCTAGCGCTCGCGGCAGCCCGGCGGGCAGCTCTGCCGCGCCGTCGATCGGGAAAGAAAGAACATCTGTTATCTCATCGATTCCTAGATGCTTGCGCTTGAGCGTCCGTATCTCATCGGGAGAGACGAACCACAGCCCGAGCTCCCCGTCTGGCACGCCTTCGCGACGCAAGACGTCAACGGCGAACGCTCGCGCCTCAACGAGTGCGACACCGGTGCCGCTTCGATTCTCGAGCTCGACCTGGATCACGCCCCGGGGGATGGCGTCGCTGCCTGCCGCTCGGCGTACCGTCGGTAGGCCTCGACGATCCTCTGAACGAGCTCGTGACGCACCACGTCGCCATCGCTGAGCTCGACGAACCTGATGTCCTCGATCTCGCCCAGAATGCTCTGCACCCGTACTAGCCCCGACGCTTGGCCACGCGGTAGGTCGATCTGCGTGACGTCACCCGTGATCACCATCTTCGAGCCGAAGCCGAGCCGTGTGAGGAACATGTGCATCTGCTCGGGGCTCGTGTTCTGCGCCTCGTCGAGGATCACGAACGAGTCGTTCAACGTGCGGCCTCGCATGAACGCGAGCGGCGCGATCTCGATCTGACCACGCTCTAGGGCGATGTGGACGCGATCGGCGTCCATCATGTCGTAGAGCGCGTCGAACAGCGGTCGCAAGTACGGGTCGACCTTCGCCATGATGTCGCCGGGTAGGAAGCCGAGGTTTTCGCCGGCTTCGACGGCCGGCCGCGTAAGCAGGATGCGGTTCACAGAGCGATCCTGAAGCGCAGCAACGGCCAGCGCCATGGCGAGGTAGGTCTTCCCGGTGCCCGCCGGCCCGATGGCGAACGTCGCCAATCCCGATCGGATCGCATCGACGTAGCGCTTCTGGTTGATCGTCATCGGCGTAATGGTCCGCCCACGATGACGCCAGATGACGTCGTCGTAGAACTCCCGCACATTGGCGCTCGCGTCCATCGCGCCGACGATCGCGTCGACGCTCCCGGCCGCGACCTGGTGGCCGGCCGCGACGAGGTTCGACAGCTCCTCGATGACGCGCCGCGTGCGCTCGATCTCCTCCTCGGTGCCCGTGACAGTCAGGGTGGTTCCCCGGAGGTGTAGTGAGCCTCCGAGCCGCTCGCGCAACCCACGGAGCAACGCGCCATCCATCGACGCGAGCTCGGACGCAAGCTCATTGCTCAACGCGATCGTCTCTTCAGTGGCTACAGGCGAGCCCGTGCCGCCGGTCGCCGAGGCCTCGCCTGCGCCCATGGTCCCAGCCTCTCTCACGAGAGCCTCTCCCGCACAAGCTGGTTGACGCGCCCGCCGTCGGCGCGGCCGGCGACCTCAGGCATGACACCGCTCATGACGCGTCCGAGATCGCCGAGCGACGTAGCGCCGGATGCGCTAATCGCAGTGTCGACCAGGTCGCTCAGCTCGTCGTCGCTAAGGCGTGGTGGCAGGAGCTCGTCAATGATTGCAAGTTCGTCAGACTCGGCCGCCGCCTGTTCTGTGCGGCCCGCATCCGCGAACGCCTCGCCGGCCTCAACACGCTGTTTGCGCTCGCGCTCGAGAATCTGCAGCTCCTCGGCCTCCGAGAGCTCGCACATACCATCCTTCTCTGCGCGACGGAGCGCACTGAGCACGAGTCGGAGCGTCGCCACGCGCTGCGCATCGCGCTTGCGCATCGCGTCGGTCAACAACGTCTCGATCTCAGCAATCTTGCTCATCCGAACACCGGTAGTTTGCCGCCCAGGACGTGCCAGTGCAGGTGAAAAACGGTCTGGCCGCCACCGGGTCCGACGTTGACGATCACCCGGTAGTCGTCCAGCGAGAGCTTGCGCGCAGTCTCGGCCACGAAATCAAGCATCCCCTTCGCCTCGGCCGGCGTAAGCTCGGCTACGTCCCGAAGCGACTCGAGGTGCCGTTCCGGCACGACCAGCACATGGACGTCTGCCTTAGGAGCGACGTCCTCGAAAGCGACCATTCCGGCCCCGCGGTGTACGACCTGTGCCGGGATCTCGCCCGCCACGATCTTGCAGAAGATGCAATCGCTCATACCCTACGCCGCAATGATGCCCTCCTCAGCCACCGCTGCCGCGCGGACTGACCGGAGGGAACCCACCGGGCCGTCGACTAGCCACGGGCTGTAGTCGGCGCCGTATCCGCGCCCAGGCCTGTCGATCAGCACCCTGTCGTCTTGGCCCAGCTTCTGGTGCCACCGCTGCCTCGCAGCTCGGGCGCTCTGGTCGCGAAGCCGTCGGCTCCGCTCCTTCTTGACCTCAGCCGGGACTGGGTCGACGTCGGCCGTCCGCGTACCGGGGCGCGGCGAGTACGGGAAGACGTGGACTTTGGTCGCGCCCATCGTCGCGACGAGAGCGAGCGTGCGGTCGAACGCGGCGTCGTCCTCGGTCGGGAACCCGACTATCACGTCGGTGGTCAGGTTCATACCGCTCGCGCACGCAATGCGTTCGAGGTACGCCTCGGCGTCATAACGCCGCGCCATGTCTCGCAGAACGCGGTCGTCGCCTGACTGAAGTGGAACGTGAAGATGAGGCGCGACCGCGGGTAGCTCGCGCATGACGCCGACGAGTTCCTCCGTGAGGTGGTTTACCTCGATCGACGAGAGCCGTATTCGGTCGAGGCCTTCGATCGACCCGAGCGCGCGGAGCAGCCCTGCGAGGCCGAGCTTCCGCTCGCGGTCGCGGTAGCAACCGAGGTTGATGCCAGACAGGACGATCTCACGGTACCCCTCGCGCACCCTGCGGTGCGCTTCGGCGACTACCTCCGGCGCTGCCCGACTCCGCGAAGGCCCTCGAACCTGCGGCACGACGCAGAACGAGCAGCTGAAGCTACATCCGTCCTGGATCTTCAAGAAGGCGCGAACGCGTTCGCGGCGATGGTCGGCGACCGTACAAGCGAGCACTCCAGCATCGTCAGCGATCGCCGCAGGAGTGTCCTCCGAGCGCCGCGCTACCACCGTCACGTTGTCGGGCATCCCGTCGAACGCATCCGCAAGATTCGCACCGCACCCTGTCACGTAGACCTGCGTCGCACGACGAGCCACCCGTCTGATGGCCTTGCGCGACTTCCGCACAGCCTCGTGGGTCACGCAGCAGGTATTGACGACGGCGATGTTGTCACTCGCCGCGTCCTCACGCAAGCCGCCCGCCTGGAGCCGTTCTCGGACGGCCTGAGCGTCGTTATACGAGACCTTGCACCCGAGAAACTCGACCGAGAATGTCTCCACGCTCCTAAGGGTAGACGCCACTCGCCTCCGCGATGCCCGCGCGATCGATGCGCGCAGCCTGCCAGCCGTCGCGCAGCCGGCGTTCTGTGATTCGGTACCCGGGCATGGCGGCGACGTCACCAGCCCGAAACCCCGATACGATCGCGCGTTTCGGACGCAGCGCGGCGAGCGACCGACCCAGTTCGGTCTGCGGGAGATTCGCAATCACCAAGGGTGGCTCCACCAGGTCGAGACCTGCTGCGTCGCCGAGCCGTACGTCGATCTCAACGCCGTTCAGGCGCGCGTGCGCTCGCGTCTCCGCGACGGCGACCGCGTCTACGTCGACCGCAACCACCGGCGAGAATCCAAACGTGCCGCCAACGACCGCGAGAACGCCGGAGCCGCAGCCCAGGTCGACAAGCGCACCAGGGCGCTCAGCGAGCAGCAGCTCGATGCAGAGGCGGGTCGTCGCGTGCGCCCCAGTACCGAACGCCATGCCAGGCCTGATCGTGACAGCCGTGAGGCCTGCCGGCGGAGCCTTCCAGGGCTGTCCAAGCCACAGATCTTCGATCACGACCGGCTGGTGGTACTCCTGCCAGGCTGTTTCCCAGCCCTCCGCGACCTCGGTGCTGATCGCACCGTCCAGCATTGCGCAGCGTTCTTCTGCGCCGGAGGTCGCCACGTATCCGGCGAGCTCGACCAGTTCGGCTGCTGGAGATTCCTCGAAACCCTCCGGAAAAACGTCGAGCATACGAGCTCGCGCGGGCTCCAGTTCCGACGGCGGTACGCGGATAGCAACGCGAGCGAGCCGGGTGCTCAGCGGAACGCTGCCTTGAAGCGGTCGAAAAAGCCCTCGTCCTCCTCGTAGTTCGATTCGTCGGTGCGGGCGTCGAACTCCGCGAGCAGACGCTCCTGCTCGGCGTCGAGCTTTCGCGGAACCCGAACGTTGACGACAACGTGCTGGTCGCCGCGCCCACGACCCCGCAGAACGGGCATGCCTTGCTCTCGAAGGAGCTTGACGGTGCCGGGCTGTGTACCCGGCTCGAGCTCCAGCTCGAGGTCGCCATCGAGGGTCGGAACGGTGATTGCTGCCCCGAGCGCGGCGTCAACCATCGAAACGTCGACTCGGGTGACGAGATCGTCGCCCTGGCGAACGAATTCGGAATCTTCCAGCACCTGAACGTGAACAAACAGATCGCCCGGCCGCTCGCCGACACCCCCTGCGT
>JAUVPB010000223.1 GCA_030598925.1 Actinomycetes bacterium | reverse complement strand
CCTTGGAATCCCACCGGACGCCCCTTCTCGCCAGGCTGCAGGCGGGGGATCTAGTCGGCCAGAACCGGCTCGCCGAGAAGGGTCTCCGGGACACCACCGGGACACCACCACCACGAGATACCACGGCATTCAGCGACACCCACAACACGATGGAATAAGGGATTCTCAGTGCTCATGGGGCTAGGCCTTTTCCGCATGGAAAAATCGTACAGGGCTCGGGCTCAGTTGCCCGTGAGAGCCCCAGCCGCCAATACACCGCCTTGGAATACGGTTTCGATCCCGCCCTCGCGCGTCAGCGTCCGAATGTCACCGAGCGGAGCGCCGTCGACGATGACGACGTCGGCACGACGTCCAGCTTCGAGCGTCCCGGCGTCGTCGAAGCCGACGACGCTCGCGGCATCGCGGGTCATCGTGAGCATCGCCTGAGCCGGCGTGAGGTCAAGGAGCTCGACGTACGAGCAAACCTCCTCCAGACCGCCGCCCTGAGGAAAGACTGAGAGCCCGGAGTCGCTCCCAGCGATCAGGGTAATCCCGGCGTCGCAGGCTCGGCGAATCGCTTTTGCGTGCTTCTCGTGCGTAACGTTGTGTGCAGCAACGATCTCGGGTGGGATCCCGAACTCGGGCCCCTTTTTCGCGAATGCCGTGTACAGGCCGAGGGTCGGGCAGATCGCAATGTCCGCATCGAGCACTGCCTGGATTCCCTCGTCGTCGAGGTAGACCGCGTGCTCGATCGTGGCGACGCCCGCCTTCGCGGCCTTGATTATCGATCGGCGAGACTCGGCGTGGCAAACGACGGGTCGCCCCTTCTCCCCGGCCTCATCGCACACCGCCGTCAACTCCTCGAGCGACATGGTGTCGCGGTCGGCCGGGCAGAGCGGATTGAACCCTGTGCCGCTTGCCTCACACTTCACCCAGTCCACCCCGTCCTTGACATGCTGACGCACGGCGTCCCGCGCTTCCCATGGCCCGGAGACGATCTCGGTCAGGGCTGCGGCGTACTGCTCGCGCTTGAAGATATGCGTCGGGTGCATGTCCCCGAGCCCGCCCCAGACGGAAATGATCTGTTTCGACGCCTTGACGCGCGGACCGGGGAGTTTGCCCGCGGCGATCGCGTCGCGCATGGTTACGGCAATGTTGCCGCGTGTACCCACGTCGCGCACCGATGTGAAGCCCAGCTCGAGCAGTTTCTGCGCGTTGACCGCAGCGTCGATTGCCGCCCGCTCGAGCGGGCGGGAGAGCTCGATCGTGTACGGATCGGAGACGTCGTCATAGACGAGGTGGGCATGGGCGTCGATGAACCCCGGGAAGATCGTCTTGCCGGCGCAGTCGACCACCTCGTCCGCGGGCGGTGCGTTGTCAGTCGGCCCGACCCATGAGATCATTTCACCGTCGAGGACAACTGTCCCTCCGTCGATCGCGTCGTCGCCCGTCGCGGGAAAGACCGTTGCATTGGTCAGTGCGAGCTGCATTTGGCCTCCGTTCCGTTTCGGCCCGCAGCCTACAGCCGTCCGATGCCCCGAGGCTACAGGCGACCCGAGCGCACGACCGCCCAGACAATCCAAATACCGAGCAGAGCGGACAGCGCAAAACCGGCGATCGCGACGACGTGAAGACCGAGAACTTGCGGGCCTCCCTCGGCGAAGATCCCGAGAAGCGCGGATCCGATCACGCCGCCGACGGCGACGACCGCGATCACGAGGCGGTTGAAGACTAGGTCCATGCGGTGAGCAAGGTTGTCGAGCCCCTCGTGGCGGAAACCAATCTCGACCTTTCCGTCACGGAGCTCCTCGAGCACGTCGTGTACCTGATACGGCGCTTCGGCGGCGACATTCGCGTAGGCACGCGCCTCGCGCCCGAGCCTCCGCATCACGCGCTCGGGGGAGAAGCGGTCCCGCATGAGCTCCTTCGCATACGGTCGCGCCACCTCGAACACGTTGAATGCTGGGTACAGCTCGGTACCCACCGACCCGACAGTGGCAAGCGCCTTGTCGAGCAGGATGAACCGCGTGGGAAGCTCGAGATTCATGCGGGAGATGAGCGCGAAACCCTCCCGGACGAGCTGCAAGGGATCGATCGCGCCGAGTCCAAGCCCGTAGTAGCGGTCGTAGACCTCGGTCAGCTCCGCGGCGAACTCGGCCTCGCGATCACGCGGGAATCGCACTCCGAGGTCCGCGAGGCGTCGCGGTAGCATCTCGATGTTCTCGTTGACCGCGTCGATGAAGAGCGCCGTCAGCCGGGAGATGTCCTCGTTGGAGAAACGACCGGTCTGGCCGAAGTCAATCAGGCCGATCGGCCCGTCGGGCAGACAGATGATGTTCGCGGGATGCGGATCGCCGTGGAAGAAGCCGTGGCGAAAGATCATCTCCATCCAGGCTTCGGCTATCTCGTAGGCGAGACGCCGACGCTGCTCCATGTTCCGGTCGTCGAGATTGAGTCGCGACAGCTCCGTTCCGTCGAGGTACTCGAGTGTGAGCACGCGCTGCTTTGAATACGGCCGGTACACGTACGGGACGCGTACCCGCGGGTTTGTGGCGAAGTTACGCTTGAACCGCTCGGCATTGCTCGCCTCACGCCCGTAGTCCAGCTCGCTGCGAATCGAGCGGGCGAATTCGTCGACGAGGGCCTCGGTATCGATGAATCGAAGGGCCTTCACGCGCTCGCGCACGACCTTCGCGGCCTGGTAGAGGAGTACGAGATCGGCCTCGATCTTGCTCGGTGCATCAGGGCGCTGGACCTTGACGATCACCTCGGCACCGGTCGGCAACCGAGCACGGTGTACCTGTCCGATTGACGCAGCGGCCAACGGGATCGGATCGAAGTCGAGGAACGCCCGCTCGAGCGTCAGTTCGAGCTCTTGCTCGACGACCTGCTCAACCTGCTCGAACGGAAACGAGCTGACGTCGTCCTGAAGATGTTTGAGCTCGCGCACGATGTCAGGCGGCACCACGTCGGGGCGCGTCGAGAGCAACTGGCCGAACTTGACGAACGTCGGGCCGAGCTCGTCAAGCATCTCCCGCAGATGCTGCGCGCGCGCAGACCCCGAGATCTCGTCCTCGGTCGGCTTATTCCGACCCCAAGGTCGACGGGTCTCGAACAGGTACCCGAACCCGTGGCGGGCCGACACGTGTGCGATCTCGCTGAGCCGACCGAGTCGACGGGGACGTCGGGTCGAGCCGACGGAACTCATCTACACGTCTAGGAGTCCGTCGCTCGGGACTGGTTGGACGCGGCCGACGTCGAATCGTCGCCAGCGTCGGCGTGTCCCTCGAGAAGGCGAACGCGGTGCTCCAGCTGCGCCATCCGAAGCTCGAGATCCTCCTGGTCGCGTCGCTTCGCTACGCCGACCTCGGTGAGCACGCCCCCGAAGGTGTCCGAAGCGCGGCCCCCCAGCTTGCCTCCCTCGCCCCTGACACGCTTGATGCTCTCTTCGAGCACCTGCTCGATGAGGGCTCTCACGGCCTGGATCGGGTCCGCCGAGCTGCTTGCTGCGCCCTCTTGCGAACCGGTCTCGTCTTCCTCTGGCTCAGCGACCCCGTCACCGGCCGCGTCGGCCGAGCTACCGTGCTCGTCCATGCGGCTTGGAGCGTCGTCGGCGCTTCCGTTCTTCGCGCCGCTGCTCGCGCACCGACTCGGAGGAGCCGCCTGCGGGCTGCGGCTCGGTGCTTCCGGCCATCGCGGTCAACGGCTCTGCTTCCGGCACGAGCTCCGGAACCGGGGGCGATTTGAAGCCCTCCTCGAGCTCGGGATCGAGTTGCTTGTCGACCGGCATGGCGTCGCCGGCACGCTTGGCCCACTCGGGATCCCGCTCGAACATCCACGTGAGCATAGGCGTCGCGACGAAGATTGTCGAGTAAGCGCCGACGGCAATGCCAACGAGCAACGCCAACGCGAAGTCCTTCAGCGTCGCTCCGCCGAAGATGAGCAAGCTGATCACGGGCAGCAGCGTCGTGACGGTCGTCGCGATCGAGCGCCGAAGCATCTCCCAGAGCGACTGGTTGGCGATGCCCGCGAAGCTCGAGCGCTTCATCAGCGGGATGTTCTCGCGCACGCGGTCGAAGACGATTATCGAGTCGTAGACCGAGTAGCCGAGGATCGTTAAGAAGGCCGCCACGGTCGGTGCGGAGACCTCGGCTCCGAGCAATGCGTAGATACCGGCCGCGATCACGATGTCGTGCACGAGCGCGACGAGCACGGGCACGGCGAAGCGCCACTGGAACCTGATCGTCACGTAGAGCGCGATCAGGAGCAGCGAGATGACGACCGCGATGATCGCGTTCTGCAGGATCTGCGAGCTGAAGCTGCCCGAGACGCTGCGGAACGAGAACGAGTCAGCGCCGAGGTTGTTGGTTAACCCGCGCTGCAGGGCGTCCTGCTGCTCGGACGGGAGCGATTCCGACTTGATCTGGAAGACCGTGAAGCCTCCGCCAGCGGCCTCTTCGCCTCGGCCCTGGACGACGAAACCGCCCTCGACGATCGGCTCGGCCTCGTCGCGAACGTCCTGCACGAGCGCAGGCTGAGCCGTG
>JAUVPB010000342.1 GCA_030598925.1 Actinomycetes bacterium | reverse complement strand
GGGCCCGTCGGGCTTTCGATGGTTCAACTGCTGAAGAACGAGGGTGCTCGTGTGGCACTGATCGGTACGCGCGACTACCGGCTCGGGATCGGCACAGCAGTCGGTGCCGACTACGTCTGGAACGTGCGAGACGAGAGCTCGCCGAATTACGTACCGGACGTCGCGAAGGCGATCATGGACGTGAACGGCGGCGCACTTGCCGACCGCGTTCTGGTGGCGACGGCGTCGGTGGAGGCGAACCAGCAGGCTATTGAGATCTCGGGCAACGGTTCGACGGTGGTGTTGATGGGTCTCGCGGGCCCCGACGACGCGGTCTCGGTACCGCTCCTCGCCAACCTCTACCAGGACAAGACAATCCGTTTCTCGCTGCTCTACCCGCTCCAATGGCCGAAGACGCTCAGGCTCCTCGAGGACGCCAAGGTCGATACGAGCTCCATCATCACTCACTCGGCGACCCTCGACGGTATCGCTGGGGCCATCGAGCGCGTGCTCAACCGAGAAGACGAGGTCGTCAAGACCGTCATTACGCCCTAGGAGGCGCAACATGCCCGAGCCGAAGTTCTCGGTCTCAGAGATAACCACGTTCCACCAATCCTTCGAAGAGGACCTCGCCACGTACACCGAAGCCGGCGCCGACGGCATCGGGGTCTGGGAGTTCAAGCTCGGCGAAGGCGACGACAAGGAGGCACTCGCGAAGCTCCGTGACAGCGGCCTCAAAACGACGACCTGCATCCCTGGCACGCTCTCGATCTGGCCCGTCCCGTTCCCCGGCCCCGACGATCCCAGAGAGCGCACCGCCGAGCTCTGCGCCGCGATCGAGCGGTTCGCGCCATTCGAGCCCGAGGTCGTGCTCTGCCTCACCGGACATCCCGGCGACGCCGTCGATTCCGGTGAGGCCCGCAAGGTCGTGGTCGAAGGGCTTCGCGACGCGGCCAGAGTGGCCGCAGCTCACGGACTGACGCTCGGCCTCGAGCCACTCCATCGCAATGTGTACGGGACGTGGTCGATGATCGGCGACATCGCGGGAACGATCTCGCTCATGGATGACATCGGCGAGGAGAACGTCAAGCTTCTCTACGACGTCTACCACCTCTGGGACACCGACAACGTCATCGAAGACACCGTGCGACACGGCGCTCGAATCCAAACGAGCGTGCACGTCTGCGACTGGCGTTCCGAGACGCGCAACGACTTCGATCGCGTGTTGCCCGGAGACGGCATCATCGATCTGCCTGCATTGTTGGGAGCCCTCGAGGCTGGTGGCGTAGTCGACTGGTTCGACCTCGAGATCTTCTCGGACGACGGATCATTCTCCGATCAGGACTTCGACGATTCACTGTGGAAACAGGATCCGATCGACGTCGTCCGGCGCGGCAAGGCTGGCTTCGAGGCGGCGTGGGCCGAGAGGAAGGTGCCTGCCTGAATGCGACTTGCAGGCAAGATCGCTCTCGTGACGGGCGCCTCGCACGAGCGGGGCATTGGCCGCGGAATCGCACTCGCGCTTGCGCAGGCGGGCGCGGATGTCGCCTGCAGCGACATTGCGTTCGAGGAACACGGCGAGCAGCTCACCCGCGAGATCGAGGCGCTAGGGCGCCGGGCCACGTTCTGTCGCGCCGACGTCAGTGACCGACGAGATGTCGACCAGCTGCTCGAAAGAGCTGAAAGCGACCTCGGCCCGCTCGACATCGTCTGCTCGAATGCGGGCACCGC
>JAUVPB010000030.1 GCA_030598925.1 Actinomycetes bacterium | reverse complement strand
CATCGTCCTGAGGGAGATCAGATGACACTCGACGTCCTCAAAGCGGCGGCGCTGCTACTCGTCGTCGCGATCGCCCAGCTGACGATCCTCAACCCGCTTGAGGCGGTCGATGGTTCGGCCGATGTCCTCCTGTGCGTCCTCGTCGCGCTCGCACTTCTACGTGGGCCCGCCTTCGGTGCCCTTGCCGGGTTCTGGGCGGGACTCGTCGTTGATACCGCGTCGCTCGGAACGCTCGGCCTTACCTCTCTCCTGCTCGTGCTCGTTGGCTACGGCGTTGGATGGTTCGGCGAGGTGACGAGCGTCCGCTCGCCACAGCCCGTGCGAGTCTGGCTCGCAGTTGCCGGCGCCACGGTCGTCTTCTTCGTTGGCTCGGCTCTCGTGACCGTCCTCCTCGGCAGCTCGATCGCGTTCGGGTCGAGTGTCGTTCGCTCGTTCCTACCGGCTCTCGGTCTGAATCTCCTCATCGCGTACCCGGTGTTCGTCGTGGTGCGTCGACTGTTCCCGGTGCCGAGCCCGACGGCTCGCGAGGTGATCGCCGCTGCGGATTAGAGGCCCGTTCCTCCCGCGTGACCCGCGCGTCGAGTCGCCGTTCCGTCTGACGCCGAAGCTCGGCCTGCGCATCGCCATCTTCGGCGGTCTGGCGATCGTGCTACTCGCTGTGCTGCTGTTCCGTCTCTGGGCACTGCAGGTCGTTTCGGGAGACAGGTACCTCCTCGAGGCACAGGAGAACCAGGTACGTACGGCGCGTGTCGATGGCGCCCGCGGCACCGTGGTGGATGTCCACGGCAAGCCGATCATCGAGAACACGCCCGGGACCGTGGTCCAGCTGTGGCCGGCCGACGTTCCCGCCGACCAGCTCGATGCTGTGATCCGTCGCCTCGGTGCGCTCCTCGATGTGCCCGAAGGTCGCCTGAAGCGACAGATCGAGCGCGTCGCGAACGACCCGCTGACACCCATCGTCGTCAAGCAGTTCGTCAAGGCTCCAAAGCCGGAGTACATCCTCGAGAACCCGACAGAGTTCCCGGGTGTCACGATCGAGTCGAGCGAGATCCGGGACTATCCGGCGCGACGCCTGGCTGCCCACACCGTCGGGTACGTGGGCGAGATCTCGGCAGAGGAGCTCGAGGACCGGGACCCTGCCGAATACGGGCTAGGCGACCGCATCGGCAAGACTGGGATCGAGCGCAGCTACGACCGTTATCTGCGCGGAGCGCCCGGAGAGCTCGAGGTGCGGTTCAACGCATTGGGACACCTTGTCAGCCGACGTTTCCAGAGTGTCGACGCCCAGCGCGGCAATCGCCTCCGCCTTACGATCGACAGCGAACTCCAGGCTGCAGCGGAGCAGGCGCTGCGCGACGGAATCGTGCAGGCTCGCGAGCTCGACGACGCCGCGTGGGCAGCAAACGGTGGGGCCGTCGTTGCCATCGATCCACGCAACGGTGCGGTGCGTGCGCTCGCCTCGTATCCGGATTTCGATCCGAGCATCTGGTCGGGAACGATCGATACGACCAAGATCGCTCGGCTCGGCGATCCGGTTGGCAACATGCCAGGTCTCAACCGTGCAATCGCAGGCCTGTATCCGCCAGGGTCGGTATTCAAGCCCGTCACGGCGCTCGCCGCGCTCTCGGAGGTCAACGCGACCGGCTCGGCGCCGATCTTGCGCACGGACGAGCTGATCCAGTGCAAGACCGAGATTGAGGTTGCCGATCGCACGTTCCGCAACTGGCAACCGCGCGACGAGGCGCTCACCTTGCCCTACGCGCTCGCAGAGTCCTGTGACACGTACTTCTACGATCTCGGCCTTCGGTTCTACAACCTGCCGGAGGATCGAGGGAGTCCTCTTCAGTTCTGGGCTCGCCGCATGGGCTTCGACGAGGCGACTGGTTTCGATATTGGCCCGGAGAGCGAGGGCTTGCTTCCGACGCCCGAGTGGCGACGGCAGCACTACAAGACGGCGATCGACAGGCTCTGGAAGCCCGGCAACTCCGTAACGCTCGCCATCGGCCAGGATGACCTGCTCGTCACGCCGTTGCAGATGACGCGGTTCTACGCGCTGCTCGCGAACGGGGGCAAGCTCGTCGAGCCTCACATCGTGGCGCAGGTCGAGCAGACGGGCAGCGACATCGACGATCCGATCGTGCTGCGCCGCTTTGCGCCGGCGCCTCCGCGCACCGTCGGTCTCGACCCCGAGCACATCCGCGCGGTACAACAGGGCCTCTACGACGCCACACACCAGGAGTACGGAACGTCCTCGAGCACGTTTGGGCGCTACCCCGTTCCGATCGCCGGCAAGACAGGGACAGCAGAGAAGTACGTGCGTCTCCCGAAGGGCTATCTCGAGGCGGATCACGTGGTCGAGGGCCTGTTCGACCAGGCCTGGTGGTGTGGCTACGGGCCTGCGGGCGTGGAGGAGAAGGCAGAGCTGGCGGTGTGCGTTCTCGTCGAGAACGGAGGGCTCGGCGGCGAGGCCGCGGCGCCGATCGCGCTCGAGGTATTCGAAGCTCATTTCGGCATCGAGTTGCCGGACGAGCAAGTTGGCGTCGGGAACATCGCGGGGCAGACGGACTGATGGCAACCCGTCCAGCGATCGTCCAGCTGCGCGAGCGCGATGTCGCTACGAGCCCGTTGGCTACCGCGGCGCACTACATCTTCCAGCTCGATCTCGTGCTGCTTGCCGTCGTAGGTGGGCTCGTCGGGTATGGCCTGTGGATCGTCAACAGCGTGACAGCTGACGACATCCCAGGAGACCCCTCGTTCTTCATGACGCGCCAGTCCTTCGCGGCCGCGTTCGGTGCGGTCGCGCTGGTCACGCTCGCGAGCCTCAACCCCGACCTTCTGCGTCGCGCTCGCGTGCCCGTGTACGTCGTGACGGCAGCGTTGCTCGTCGTCGTGCTGCTGACGGCGCCGATCAGGGATTCGCGGCGGTGGCTCGATCTCGGTTTCTTCAACTTCCAGCCCTCTGAGTTCGCGAAGCTCGGGCTCGCGCTGGTCGTCGCATCCCTGGTCGCATCAGCGGGAACCGGCGGGCTCGGATGGCGGCGCACAGCACTAGTGCTCGCCGTGTCTGCGCCGCTCGGGCTGCTGGTGTTCGTCGAGCCGGATTTCGGAACGTCGCTCGCGCTCGCTGTCGTTGTGGCGGCCGGCCTGTTCTTCGCCGGCGCCCGGTGGCGCATTCTCGTGAGCATCGCATTGCTGACCGCGGGCGTCGCGCTGGCTGCGCTGTGGCTACTGCCGTCGAATGGAGTCGCGGTCCTGAAGCCGTACCAAGAAGACCGACTGCTGGGTTTCCTCGACCCGTCCTCGGATCCGAGCGGATCGACCTACAACGTGAACCAGTCGATCACGGCGGTGGGTGCAGGAGGGCTCACGGGTCGCGGTACAGAGGGGGCGAGCCAGACGACCGGGTTCTACCTCCCCGAGCATGCGACCGATTTCGTCTTCTCGTCGCTTGCGGAGCAGCGGGGGTTCTTCGGCGCGGGGCTCCTATTGCTGCTCTACGGTCTTCTGATCTGGCGTGGCGCGCGCATCATCGGCATGGCCCCGAACCTGTTCCAGATGGTCCTCGCGGGCTGCATCGTGTCCGTCTTTCTATTCCAGATCGTCGTCAACGTCGGGATGACAATGGGTATCGCGCCAGTCGTCGGAATTCCACTTCCTTTTGTCAGCTACGGCGGTAGCTCGATGCTCGCGAGCTTGGCGATGGTCGGCGTATTGCTCGCGATTCATGCACGGGGACGCCTTACAAGACAGCGCGGCCCTAGGATCGGGTAAGCCATGCCGGCTTCGCCCTTCACAGTTCGTCACGCGCGGTCGATTCACGGCCTGCTCGGCGAGGTGAATTCGGAGCCGCCCGCCCGGATTGCGATCGGCGGCGCGCTCCTGCCCGCGTCTGACCTCGCCTCTGCTGTCGGTCGCGACGCGCCCGACGCCGTCGCAGTACAGTCCCGGCCGGCCCCGCCGGACGAGCTCGGCGAGTTCGAGGCGTTCATCGTCGTCATCGACGAGTGGCCCCTCACCGATGGCGTACACGAGCAGCTCCGCGCCGCCGACCGGGCAGCGCTGCCGATCGTTGCTGTGCTGATCGGCCTGGAGGATGAGCCTCGCTCCGACGAGATCCCGTACGTGCTCGCGACCGATGTGGTTCGAGCCGACCGGGTCGCAGACGCCGCTGTCCCGGCCGTCGAGCGTGTCGCTGCGCGGGCGAAAGGGGAGGCGTACCGGATCGCGCACGCGCTGCCGCACTTTCGAGAGGAGGCCGCCAAGGCGACCATCAACCACTACGCGCGTCTGAATGGGCTCGTGAGCGTTGCGTCGATGGTGCCCCTTGCGGATCTACCGGTGCTGACGCTCAACCAGTTGCGGATGGTCGCACGGCTTGCAGGCGCGTACGGAATCCAGCTCGACGCCAAGCGATTGATCGAGTTGACGGCGGTGGTAGGTGCGGGACTCGGGTTTCGTCGCATCGCCCGCACTGCGCTCGCGGCGCTCCCCGGCCCACGGTGGGCGATGAAGGGCGGGGTTGCGCTGGGCGGCACGGTCGCGATCGGCGAAGCGGCAATGCGCCGCTTTCGCGCCGAGGTCGAGTCGGGAGCGCCGCCTGCCGATAACGCGGTTGATGCACCCTGACGTGCCAGTGCCCATACGAAATCTCGCGCGGGACCGTCGTCGACCGTTCGCGTTGGAGTCAGGCGCGGTTGCTAGCCTTCCACCAGGACACGAGGGTACCGAGCCCGGATCGGGCTAGCGGGAACCTCGCCAAAACATTCACGCTTTCGTGATCTCCCAATCGAATTTCCGCGCCTCGATCGAGCGCTCTGCTGCTCGGTCCCATCCGACTTTGCCCTGCGGCACGACCGGCGTGGCGTTCGACAGAGAGCCAAACCCGGAAGCACCGACGCGGTCGCCGAATCCGAGCGCACCGCCTTCGAAGGAGCTAGACCATCGCTACGAAGAAAGCCGCCAATAGCGACGACCCGGGCAACGACCCGACACCCGACTTGTCAGAGGCCACCAAAGCCACGAACACAAAGCGCCGCTCATCGACACGGCGGCGCCCACGAAAGAAAGCCAGTACCGACGCGGCAGCGCCGTCTGAGACAGAGGTAACGGCCGCACAGCAGGCACCGTCGGCGTCGTCGAAGACGGCCACAGACGCGAATTCCGCAGACACGCCCTCGGCCGCTACCGGCGACGGGAAGCCGAAGCGGGGCCGGCGAAAGCTGAGTTCTTCGACCTCAAGCGCTGGCACTACGGCGCAGACGAAGGCAGCGCCGCAGGACACCGCACTCACGTCGGATGCCAGCAGCGCGAAGGATGTGCCAGAGACTCCCAAGAAGTCGACCCGCAAGCGCTCATCGGTGCGGGGGAAATCTGCTCAAGCGAAGTCGGCTCAGGGAAAGTCGACTCAGGAGAAGGCAGCCCGAGGGAAGTCGACAGCGACCCGATCACGGAAGAAGGCGACTCCGAAAACGGAGGCGCCGCAGCCGGAATCTGCCGGCGCGAGCCAGACCGCCGATCGATCAACCGACGGCGACGTCGAGTCCAAGCCGGCGAGACGGAAGTCGACGCCGAAGAAGACCTCGTCGGAGGCGACCAAGGATGCCCAGCCGAAGAAGACCTCGAGCCGTTCGAAGCGCGGCTCGGCCAAAGCCAAGACGAGCCCGCAGAAGAAGTCCGACGCTGGAGCCGACAAGACGCGCAAAGACGGGGCCAAGTCTGGAACGCGGAAGAAGGCCTCGAGCTCCTCGAGTGCGCGCAAGCGGCGGCAGACTCCGGCGAAGCCGGTCGACGCGCCCGCCGTGCGCAAGGAGATGGTCATCTCGGTCGACGTCGGCGAGCAGCGCGTCGCCGTCATCGAGGACGACGCGGTCGTCGAGGTCTACCTCGAACGTCGCGGTCGCGGCTCCGTCGCGGGGAACATCTACAAGGGCGTCGTCGACAACGTGCTTCCGGGCATGGAGGCGTCGTTCGTTGACATCGGGCTCGCGCGGAACGGATTCCTTTACGTCGGCGAGATCGTGGTGCCGGACGGCGAACAGAACGGCGGCAAGCGGAATCGGCGGATCCAGGACCTCATCGCGCGAGGTGAGGAGGTCCTCGTCCAGGCCGTCAAAGACCCGATGGGGACGAAGGGTGCCCGGCTCACGACCGAGATCTCGCTGCCCGGCCGGTTCGTGGTGTTCGTCCCACACGGGGAAGGCATCGGGATCTCCCGACGACTCGATGACGAAGAACGAGACCGGCTGAAGAAGCTCTGCCGGGGCCTAGACCTCCCCGAAGGGGGCATCATCGTTCGAACGGCCGCTGAGGGGGCTAGCGAGGAGGAGCTACGCGGGGACCTCGCGCTGCTTCGCAAACTCTGGGCAACGATCCTCGGTCGCTCGAACCGCGCAGAAGCTCCAACACTCGTGTATCGAGAGGCCGAGCTGCCACTGCGCCTGGTGCGAGATCTCTTCATCCGCGACTTCGAGCGTCTGATCGTTGACCACGAAGCCACTCATCGCCGGCTCGTCGGCTACCTGAAGCGGACGTCACCGGAGCTCGCGGCGAGAGTGGAACTCGACGCCGCCGCCGAGTCGATACTTCGGCGACACGGAGTGGAGGAGGCTATGCGCTCGACGATCGGGCGGAACGTGCCCCTTCCGTCGGGGGGCTCGCTCGTCTTCGACTATGCGGAGGCGCTCACCGTCATCGACGTGAACACGGGGCGTTTCGTCGGGAGCAAGGGCGCGCAGACATCGCTCGAGGACACGATCACGCAGAACAACCTCGAGGCGGCCCGCGAGATCGTTCGCCAGATCCGCCTTCGCGACATCGGCGGAATCATCGTGATCGATTTCATCGATATGTCCAACGCAAAGAATCGCAAGGCCGTCGAGAAGGAGCTTGCCCGCGAGCTCGCCCGCGACCGGACAAAGACGTACGTCGTCGAGATCTCGCCGCTCGGGCTGGTGGAAATGACGCGGCAGAACGTGACCGACGGTCCGCGCGAGATCCTCACCGTTGCCTGTCCGACCTGCACCGGTGACGGCGTGGTCCTCTCGGAGGAGACCATGGTGATCGACGTCGAGCGAGCGTTGCGCTCGCGTGCGCGTTCGTCCGGTTCCGAAGCACTGCTCGTCGAGCTCAACGAGCGCACCGCGCGACAGGTAATCGGACCGGGTGGCGATCGACTTGCCGATTTCGAGGCCGACGTCGGTAAGCGCGTGTTCGTCGAGTCGCGCACCGACGTCTCACCCGACTTCGTCGAGATTCTGGCCGAAGGGACGGCGGCCGAGATGGAGCTTCGCGGTCTGCCCGTGTCACCAGGCGACAAGCTCGAGCTGGCGCTCGAAGATGTCTATCTCCTCGACGACGCGGACGCGATCGGCCGGCGCGATGGCTACGTGATCGTCGTCAGCGGGGCGGGACGGCGCGTTGGTGACACCGTCCACGTTGTGGTTGACAGGGTGACGCGCACGGCGGCGTATGCGTCGACGCGCGTCGAAACCGAGGCCGCGGACGCTACGGCAGACACGCTGACGGCTGAAGCAGCCATCGGTGTCGACGGGGCAGCCGGTGAGCTCGACGACGTGGAGCTTGCTGCGGCGCCGACGAAAGCACCGGCGGACGACGACGGAAAGAGCACGGCCGACGGTGCAGATGGATCGAGCGACGGCGGCGCGACGGAAGCCCAGAAGCCCGCATCGAAACGACGCCGTCGGCGCCGGAAGGCGACGCCCTCATCCGCTGACCAGACGACGGCGAACGATGGAGGTCCCGAGCAGGCGGCCGCGGCCGAATCGGACCCAGGCCAGGCGCAGGTCGTCGCTGCGAGCGAGAACGGCGCACCGCCTGCCGATAGTGAGACCGACGGCCCGAAGAAGCCATCGCGACGACGCCGACGACGTGGCTCTCGGACGAACGCGTCGCGGGAGACGGCAGAGACGAAGAAGACAGATTCGACAGGAGCAGGACCAACCGCGGAGCCAGAGCCACCGGCCGACGCAGCGGACGCGAGATCGGCGAGCAAGGATGGAAAGGCTGCAACCGAGAAGGTTGCCGGTACGCCGTCGAACCGGCGGCGGCGTCGGTCGACCAGGTCGAAGAAGCCCACCGACTCAGCCGCCAATTCGAGCGATTCGGCGGCGACGCCATCAAGTGGGGCACAGTCGCAGACATGGTCTGCGTCGGAAGCGGCAACGTCGGAAGCGGCAACGCCGGCTGCGCAGGCGAAATCGTCGGGCGGAGCGAAGCCGGCCGCCCGGAAGCGGAGGCGGAGGAGCACCGGCTCGAAGTCGAAGAAGCCCGCCGATGGTGCACAGAACGGCGCACCGACCGATGGCGCCAGCGTTGCCGTCGGAGTCGAAGCGGATTAGGGGTTCGTGGCCCCGGACCAGCGACGATCAAGGCGCGGATTGCCGGGATCGGTGACAGTGGCTACACTGATGCAGGTTGCGGGCCGCTTCGGCCCGCTTGGCATGCTGGAGAAGAAGACGTGACGAAGTACGCAGTCATCAAAGTGGGCGGTCGGCAGTACCGCGTGGAAGAGGGAGAACACCTCCTGGTCGAGCGGCTTCCCCACGAAGAGGGCGACACGTTCGAGCCCGGCGTGCTCCTGGTTGGTGGCGACGGCGACGCTGCGTTTGGCGAGACCCTTGGAGCGACGGCGGTCAAGGCCAAGATCCTCGAACATCTACGCGGGCCGAAGGTGATCATCGGCAAGCACCGGCGACGCACTGGTTATCGGCGTCGCAACGGATTCCGCTCGCACCTGACTCGGATTCAGATCGAGAAGATCGGTGCCCCACGGAAGAAGAAGGCACGCGCGTCGACCAAGGCAAAGGCAACAGCTTCCACGAAGGCGACGGCAACCGACGAGGCTGCGGGCTAGCCTGGCGCTGGCACCGAAAGGACCCCCATGGCGCACAAGAAAGGTCTCGGTTCTTCAAAGAACGGACGCGACTCCCAGTCGAAGCGGCTCGGCGTGAAGATCTTCGCCGGGCAAGAGATCAGGTCCGGCCAGATCATCGCTCGGCAACGAGGTACGCGCTTCCGCTCCGGTCCAGGCACGGGCATCGGGCGAGACGACACGATCTTTGCCGTGCGGGACGGCGTCGTCGGCTTCCGGACGAGCGGCAGCAAGCGCTACATCAGCGTCGTCTAGACGCGATCCAATCGCGCTAGCACCCGGCCGTGTTCAAGGACCGAGCCCGCATCGACGCACAGGGAGGCCGTGGGGGCTCAGGCGCAATCAGCTTTCGACGAGAGAAGTACGTGCCTAGAGGCGGGCCCGCTGGCGGCGACGGCGGCAACGGTGGGGACGTCGTGCTCGTCGTGGATGCCGATAGACGGGATCTCGGCGCCATTCAACGGAGCCCCCATGTCCAGGCCGAGCGTGGTGGTCACGGCGGCGGGAAGAAGCGGCGCGGGCGTGACGGCGCCTCTCGCGAGCTGCAGGTGCCGCTTGGAACCCAAGTTTTCGACGAAGCCGGCACTCTGATCGCCGATCTTGCGCACCCAGGCGCTCGTACGGTCCTCGCGCACGGAGGCCGGGGAGGCCAGGGGAACAGTCGGTTTGCCACTGCGGTCAGGCAGGCACCGCGCGTCTGCGAGCCCGGGCTCCCTGGTGAGCATGTGACCGTCGAACTGCGGCTCAAGCTCGTGTGCGATGCGGCCCTGCTGGGATTCCCGAACGCGGGCAAGTCGTCTCTGCTCAGGCGCATGTCCAACGCGGAGCCGAAGGTGGCCGAGTATCCGTTCACCACGCTGGCTCCCGTGCTCGGCACGGTTGAGGCAGTCGATGGCCGCCAACTCGTGGTCGCCGACGTCCCGGGTCTACTCGAAGGCGCGAGCGAGGGGGTCGGACTCGGCCACGAATTCCTTGCCCACCTCGAACGTGCGGCGGTGTTCGTTCATGTGATCGACGGCTCAGAAGGAGACGCAGGCGAGAGATTTCATGCGATCGACTCCGAGCTGCGGCAGTACGGTCACGACCTCGCGGGGCGCCGGCAGATCGTCTTCCTGAACAAGAGCGATGTCGATCCCGACCCGGCGTTCGACGTCGACGACCAGCGGATTCTTGACACCATCACCGGCTCCGCACTCGTCGGCACCGGCGTAGAGGAGTTGCGCGAGTCGCTGTTTCGTCATGTCACACGCGTGGTGACGCCGAGCGACGAGCTGGCCGACTACCTCGTGTACAGACCACGGGTAGCGGCGCGCCGCGGGTTCCGGATCCTGCGCACCGAGAGCGGTTGGTCGGTCGTTGCGGCCAGCCCCGAGCTTCTCGAACGGGAGGCCGTCGACTCCGCGCTTCGAGATGCCGGCGCCCGCACCGGACAGCTGGTTGAGCTCGGCGACGAGGTGTTCGAGATCACATGACTCCGGCAAGTGACGGATCCGGATCGCCTCCGGCCGCCGAATGCCCGGGCGGGTCGGCCCCCTCGGTCGGCGCCGTTGGTCTGCTGGGTGGAGCGTTCGACCCTCCTCACTGCGGTCATGTCGCAGTCGCCCGCGAAGCGCTCAGGCAACTGGCTCTTGAGCGACTGCTGGTCGTTGTCACAGGTGAGGCGCCGCACAAATCGGTTGAGACCCCCTCAGCGGTTCGCTTCCGGCTCGCAGAACTGGCGTTCGGCGAGATGGAGAACGTCGAGGTCTCTGACGTCGAGCTGCAGCGTTCCGGTCCCTCGTACACGCTCGACACAGTGCGGTGGGCTGTCGAGCGCTACGGAGAAACGACGTTCGTGGTCGGAGCAGATGAGTTCTTGAGCTTCCTTGCGTGGCACGAGCCAGAGGGTGTCCTCGCCGCGGCCCGACTCGCGGTCGCGACTCGCCCGGGCTTCCCACGGGAGCGGCTCGAACTCGTGCTCGCGGAGCTTCGTCAGCCAGAGCGCGTGCAGTTCTTCTCGATTCCCGAGCTTCCCATCGCTTCGAGTGACATTCGCACGCGCATCGGTGCGGGAAGGTCGATCGACAGGCTCGTGCCCACATCGGTGGTACGAGAGATCGATGTACGGGGCCTATACCGCGACGGCGCCGGCGGCGACGCAGTACCCTCCGAGGAGATGAAACCGAGGTGCGACGGATCCTGACGCCGCTCGAGCTCGCGCGACGCCTCGCCCACCTTGCCGAGGAGAAGGCCGCCACCGACATACTTGTTCTCGACCTCCGTGGTGTAGGCGGTTTTACCGACTTCTTCGTGATCTGCACAGGGGCGAACGAGCGGCGAACCCGGTCGATTGCGGAACACCTTCGCGAGCAACTGAAGGCGGAGGAGACCGTCCCAAGAGGTGCTGCCGGTGAGCGCGACGGCGCCTGGATCCTGCTCGACTACCTCGACGCGGTCCTACACGTGTTCACACCGGCTGCGCGTGAGTTCTACCGGCTCGAGGAACTGTGGGGCGACGTGCCGGAGATCGAAGTCGCGGCGCGGTGAGATCTGTGAGTGGATCCGACTATGACCTGCCCGAGACAGGGGGTACAATCACCGGCGTCGGGGCCATAGCTCAGCTGGGAGAGCGTCTGGCTGGCAGCCAGAAGGTCACGGGTTCGAGTCCCGTTGGCTCCACTGCCGTCGCCACCGTGTGACACTGGCCGCGCGCCACGATAGCTCATGGCTTTTCGATCAATCCGCCGCAACAAATCGTCAGTCCCGTCCGAGATTCAGGAGCTCGAGCGCTCTCTTCAGGACGGGACGAAGGCGCTCGCCGCGAGCGAGAAAGAGCAAGCGAACCGCATCAAGGAGATACGCAAGCAGCTTCGGGATGCAGAGCGGGGGCACGAGCGGGCCGTCGCGGCGGCGCAGAGCGAGCTCGCCCGCCGGCGTAAGGAGCAGGAGCAGCGTGTAAAGCAGGCGCGCAAGCGCTACGAGTCGATGCGGTCGACGCTGGCGCCGATGGAGATCGCGCGCTTCGGGAAGTCGATTCTCTACGAAGATCGCATCGTCACGAAACAAGGGGAGGCGCTGCTCCAACGTGGCGTGACTGCGGTCGCCGACACGGCTGCGAAGATCGCGATCGCCCGCCCCGTTGCAGTGGCCCGGCTTGCGGCCAGCGGAGAGGTGAACGGTCGTGCCTTTCGCGCCGTGCAGGGCTACGATGCGCGTCGGTTCTACCTCCTGGTCGAGGCGCCCGAGTTGGTGACGCTGATCTCGTGTCGTAACGCGGATGAACAGGCCGCTCGCGAGTTCGCGGAGCGTGTCAACGTCGCCGCACTCAATGCGCGCCGGATCGACCGAGAGCGAGAGGAGACGCTCGGCGATGCCCAACATGAGCTCGACGCTGCCGAGACGCAGCAGGACGCTGTGGTAGCAGCCGACAACGAGGTGGCCCGCCTGATGGCCGACACCGAAGCGATCGACCTTGCGAGAAGCAGGCTCGAGGAGGCCGAGGCCGACACGGTGGCGATCGACGCTCAGCGGGATCGCATCGCCGAGCTCGAGGCGGAGCGCAACCAGGCTCTCGCCGACGAGGAGGCGCGGATTGCCGAAGAGCGCCGGCTTGAGCAAGAGCGACTGGCGGAGGAAGAGCGGAAGCGCCAGGAGGCGGAAGCGGCTGAGCGCGCCGAAGCGGAGGCGGAGAAGAGCAAGGAAGCGGAGTCCGAAACGCCTGACGACGCAGGCGCTGCGAACGCCGATGACGACGAGCCGGTCAGCGCAGCGATCCCGGGACGCGAAACCTCGTAGCTCACCTCGCTGCGGGTGAGGTTCGCAGCAGCTGCGGTAGCCCCTGATCGAGCGGGCGACCGTTCAATCGTCAGGCCTCGCCGGCCGATGATGCGACATGGGCGCGTTCAGGGGTCCAGCAGTGCGTTGTCGTCCGGGCGCGCCACTCCTCGTCACGTCGGCCCTCGCACCTGCGGCCGCCGCGGTCTTCCTGGTCCTCGGCAGCGCATCGCCCAGCCGGGCCGACGCGCATCCGGTGAGGCTGATCGCCATCGGTGACTTTGGCGTCGGCGGGCCCGCTCAGCTCGCGTATGGACGAGCCGTTCGCTCGTTCGCCGTGTCGCGGAACGTTTCGATGCTTCTCACCCTCGGAGACAACGACTACAGCCGCTCCGCAACTTTCAGGAGAACTGGCAGGCGAGCTTCGGCTGGTTGGAAGCCGCTCGGATCCCGATCTCCGGCGCCCTCGGGAACCATGACGTCGAGGAGACGGACGGGTCACACGAGTTCGACGCGCTCAACATGCCTGGTCGTTTCTACACAAGGACAGTTGGCTCGGTGGCCATCTTCGTCCTGGGTTCGAACGACGTGAGCCGGCGGCAAACGAACTGGCTACGGCGCGCGCTGCGGCGCTCAGACGCGCGATGGAAGATCGTCACGATGCATCACCCAGCCCATACGTGTGGCGGTCACCAGTCAGCCGAAGCAGTCCAGACTCGCTGGGTGCCGCTCTTCGAGGAATACGGCGTCCAGCTTGCGCTCGCCGGCCGTGATCACAATTACCAGCGGTTTCGTGCCCGGAACGGTGTCACGTACATCGTGCACGGCGGAGGTGGCTGGCAGCCACATGAGCTTCGGCCCTGCGCGGCAGGTGCACCTGAGCTGGTGAGAGGCCGTGTAGTCGTCGGCTTCGTCACTATCGTGGCGCCCGAGCGGGGCCTGATCGTAAAGGCGATCAACCTCCGTGGTCGGCAGGTCGACCGCGTCGTTATTCGGTCTTGAACAACGGGCCCATGGAGTGCGCGGCCCACGGCTCTTCAGGCCACGGCTCAAGTGTCGCATCGTCGAAGGCATGCCACGATCGAACCCAGTCAGTTCTCGGGGTTCCGTCCGCCAACGCGTCCGGGAACCCGTCAACCACGGCCTGCGCGGCCTCGCGCCAGAGACGCCGGATCTCGCGCTCGAGGATTGCGGCGCCCTCGCGGTAGCCGGCGCTCCGCCGTGGCAGGTGGCTGAGGTCGATCGGCTCGCCCCAGACGACGCAGCACCGGCGTCGGTTGCCGATCACCCGCCACTGGAAGGTGTCGAGTCCGCAGGGCATGACGGGGACCCCCTCCTGGATCGCGAACATCGCGCCGCCCGGGTGCACGGGCCCCGGGTAGCCGAGATCCTGGCGGGTGCCCTCCATGAACATTCCCAGGACGTGGCCCTGTTGCAGTAGCCAGCGCGCCATTCTGATCGCGTCACGGTCGCCTTCGCCCCGTCGAACCGAGAACGCGCCCGAGAAGCGCAGGAGTTCGCCGATGAACGGCATCTCGAGGAGCTCGAGCTTCGTCATGAAGTAGATCGTCCGCTTCGAATGGGACCCGATCAGTGGCGGATCGATCGTCCCGAAGTGGTTGGAGGCGACGATGAGACCTCCGTGCTCCGGCATCCGGTCGTTGCCGTATGCGGCGTTGGGCGCCATCACGGCGACTGCGGGAGGGAGGACGTGGCGCACGATCTTCCAGTAACGCTCAGGATGATCGTCCCAAAGCTTTGAGAGGCCCAGTTCAATCAGCACGGCTGCTGAGTCTAAATGGTGGCCGCGGCCCCTGTTCTGCACGAACCGTCGTCCGCATCGCGTGAGACCTCGACGGGGCAGGCGATAGCATTTCGGTCCCGAACGAGGACGAGATGCGGCGATACGAGCCCGAACGCATAGAGAAGAAGTGGCAGGAGGAGTGGGCGCGCGCCCAGGCGTTTGACGTCCCGAACCCGGGGCCGGCGGAGCTCGCGGAGGACGCTCCCCGCACGTACGTGCTCGAGATGCTCCCCTACCCATCGGGCGAGCTTCACATGGGCCATGTCAAGAACTACACCCTCGGCGATGTGGTCGTGCACTTCCGACGACGAAACGGCGAGCAAGTCCTTCGACCGATGGGCTACGACGCGTTTGGACTCCCTGCGGAGAATGCTGCGATCCGCGAGGGCGGCCATCCAAGGGCGATCACCGAACGCAACATCGCCGCTATTCGCGAGCAGATGCGGCGAATGGGCTGGGCGATCGACTGGAACCGCGAGCTCTCGACTCACACGCCCGAGTACTACCGCTGGACGCAGTGGTTGTTCTTGACGTTCTACGAACACGGGCTCGCGTACCGCGATGAGGCACCGGTCAACTGGTGCCCCGTCGATCAGACGGTCTTGGCCAACGAGCAGGTGATCGACGGCCGCTGCGAGCGTTGCGGAGCGGAGGTTCAGCGGAAGAGCCTCGAACAGTGGTTCTTCAAGATCACGGACTACGCGGATCGCCTCCTCGACGAGATGGAGCTGCTCGAGTCCTGGCCCGAGCGTGTGCTGACGATGCAACGCAACTGGATCGGCCGCTCCCGTGGTGCCGAGGTGCGGTTTCGCGTCGGGGAGCTCGAGGCGGATGTTCCTGTGTTCACAACGAGACCTGACACGCTGTTCGGCGCGACGTTCTTCGTGCTGGCCCCAGAGCATCCGCTCGTCGAAGAGCTCGTTCGCGGGACGTCCCGCGAACAGGAGGTCATGGAGTACGTTCGTCAAGCTGCAGGCCGGACGACAGCGGAGCGCGCGAGCACCGAGCGGGAGAAGAGCGGTTTCGACACGGGTCGAACGATCACGAATCCGGTAAACGGGGCCGAGCTTCCCATCTGGGTGGCCGACTATGTGTTGCTGGAGTACGGGACGGGCGCAATCATGGCGGTGCCAGCCCACGACGAGCGCGACTACGAGTTCGCGGAGGCGTTTGGGCTCGAGATTCGACAGGTCGTGGAGCCGGCCGACGGTGCGGCGGTCGAGCTGCCGTTCGTCGACAAGTCGCCGGATGCTCGCGCGGTCAACTCCGACCAGTTCTCCGGCCTGTCAACCCCGGCCGCTAGCGACGCCATTACCACCTGGCTCGAAGAGAAAGGCCTTGGAGAAAGCCGCGTTCACTACCGCTTGCGCGACTGGCTGCTCTCGCGCCAGCGCTACTGGGGTTGTCCGATCCCGATGATCTATTGCGACTCGTGTGGAACAGTGCCCGTTCCGCTCGACGACCTTCCCGTACTACTTCCCGAGGTCGAGGATTACGTGCCGAAGGGCCGTTCGCCGCTCGCGACGGCGGAGGAGTGGCTCGTCGTCGAATGCCCGTCGTGTGGCGAAATCGGCCGGCGAGAAACCGACACGATGGACACCTTCGTCGACTCATCCTGGTACTTCCTGCGGTATGCCGACGCACAGTGCGACACGCTGCCCTTCCGCCGCGAGATCGTGGACTACTGGGCGCCGATCAACCAGTACATCGGCGGAGTCGAGCACGCGATCCTGCACCTCATGTACGCCCGGTTCTTCACGAAGGTGATGAACGATCTCGAACTGGTGGGCTTCCGTGAGCCGTTCCTCCGTCTGTTCACGCAAGGGATGATCTACCGGGACGGGGCGAAGATGTCGAAGTCGAAAGGCAACGTGGTCGCGCCCGACGCACTGATCGACCGGTTCGGCGCCGACGCACTCCGTCTCTACATCCTGTTCATGGGACCCGCTGAGGACGATGTGGAATGGCAGGACTCGGGTATCGAAGGCACGAGTCGTTTTCTGACCCGCCTCTGGCGCGTCGTCCACGAGGTGGTCGAGGCCGATTCGGCGGGTCAGGGCATGCGTCCGCCCGATGGGATGCTGACTCGCAAAGCCCACGAGACCATCGCCAAGGCTACGGATGACATGGGTCGGCGGTTCCAGTTCAACACGCCCATCGCAGCGGTCATGGAGCTCGTGAACGAGATCTCCAAGGAGACCGACGCGCCGGGCGCCCGGTTCGCCTGTGAAACGGCGGTGAACCTGATTCAGCCCTACGCGCCGCATGTAGCCGAAGAGCTGTGGGCGCTGCTCGGTCACGAACGTCTGTGGGAGCGGCCCTGGCCGCAGGCGGATGAGTCGATGCTGGAGCGCGACACCTTCGAGCTTGTCGTGCAGGTCAACGGCAAGGTGCGGGATCGAGCTCAGATGGCGACGGGCCTGGCCGATAAGGAACTCGTGGCGGCTGCGAAAGACCTGCCGAAGGTCCAGGTGCACATCGGAGGGCGTGAGATCAAGAAGACGATCGTCGTGCCCGACAAGCTCGTCAACCTCGTCGTCGGTTAAGCGCGGCGACATACCTTCGGCGCAAATGGTGCGCGAAGGCGGCACGGTCGATGCGAGTCGAGCGCACTACTGGTCCGCAGGGTTGAAAGATGCGCATGCCGAGCGTTTCGCGTCGTCAGGCGCTCGCGTACGCCGTCGTCGTCCTGGCCCTGCTCGCCCTTGTGGGACGATCGGTCGTGGGTGGCGACGAAACCGTTGAGGGTGCGTCCGAGCTCGACGCGGCCTACGAGGTTTTGACCCTCGACGAGTCGGCCGACGAACCGGGCGAAGTCGAGCGGGTGCTCGTGCACGTGGCCGGCGCCGTCCGGGAGCCCGGCGTGTACGAGCTAGCGGCCGGCAGCCGGGTCACCGACGCAGTTCAGCGAGCGGGCGGTCCCAGGGCCAGAGCGTGGCTTGACAGCATCAACCTTGCCGCACAGCTTGTAGACGGCCAGCAGGTCGTGGTTCCGCTCAAGCCGTCGGCGGCAGAAGCTGCCGCTGGCTCGCTCGGGATCTGTGTCGCGGGTGACGCGGGCGCGACACCGACCGCGTCATCGGGTGGGGTTGCGTCCGGCCCTGTCTCTCTCAGCAGAGCCACCGTGAGCGAGCTCGAACAGCTCCCGGGCATCGGCCCCGTGACCGCACAGAAGATCGTCGCGCACCGCGACGAGCACGGTCCGTTTCGCGCGGTTGATGAGCTCACGGCGATCTCCGGCGTTGGCCCGGCACGAGTAGAGGCGTTGCGAGAGCTCGTCACGCCTTGAGCTGGCCGGACGGCGGCGCCACCGCGCTCCGGGACGCGTTTCGAACGCGGTTCGAGCTCATGCCGGCCGCACATCTCCTCGCCGGTGCGTTCGCGCTCGGTCTCGGGGCTACTCTCGTAACCCGGCTCTCGCCGCCGATCGGGGTGGGCTGTGCGTTCACGACGTTCGCCGTTGGTGTGGTGACTGACCGATGGCGGGTCGCGGTGTTGGCCGTCGGTCTCGGTATCGCCGGACTGACGTGGGGCGCCGTACGTTTGAACGAGATCGACAGCACCGAGCTGGGACACCGGGTCGGCACGGTCGGTCAGATGACCGGAGAGGTGGCGGCGCCGGTTAGGACGGGCTCGACCCGGCTACGGATGTTCGTGCGCGTGCGTGAATTCGACGGCGAACGGGTCAACGAGATGGCGCAGCTCGAAGCGCCGCTTGCAGCGGGGCGGCCTAGACGAGGTGACGTGCTCACGGCGCTCGTCCGCGTCGTCGAACCACAGGAGCCGCGCGAAACGGATGACGGGCGGTCGTTCGACGAGTCGGCCTACCTTGCGCGCAACGGCATTCAAGTCGTGCTCGAGGCGCCGTGGCTCACCGTGACGGGTAGGCGCGGCGGCCTGGCCGGAGCGAGCGATCGCGTTCGGCGGTTTCTCGCGACTGGGATGGGCGAGGGGATGGGCACGAGTCAGCAAGCGCTCGTGCGAGGCGTCGTGCTCGGTGAAGACGAGGCGCTGGACGAGGAGCTGCTTGACCGGTTTCGGGACTCGGGGCTCTTCCATCTCCTTAGTCAGAGTTATACGTCCAGAACGTGGCCGGGTCAGAGACTCCCGCCATTGCCGTGCGAATCGTCCCTCTGCTGCCAGTGCAGGCAGTAGCGGCACCGGTCGGTCGTGTGGCCCTCCCGCCAGGGGTCCATGAGAACTCTGCCTCCGTACGATCTGCAGGCCGAGCAGTGCTGGTCGTTGAACCGCATCCATATCCGCCGGAGCTTCGACGAAGGTGGGTCGTTTGGCGGGTCGTCTGCGACTCGGCGGTCTTCGCGGTCGGCGACCGCATCTTGCTTAGCCTTCTTCGCTGGGTCGGCGGCGCGTCCAAATAGGCCGGGACGCCCCTGGT
>JAUVPB010000289.1 GCA_030598925.1 Actinomycetes bacterium | reverse complement strand
CGATACTCGAGCCGTAGCGGCCGGCCGACGACGTCCTTGAGCACGCGGCCGACGAGACCAGCGTGCTTCGTCTCCTCTGCGAGCTTCAGGTGGAAGGACGCCGACGTCGGAAACTCCAACGTCAGCGTGTCGTCCTGCAGGTCGACGATCTGTGTCTCGGTAAAGACGGAGCCCGTCGGTATCGATCGTTCGCGGACCGCCGGAATGATCGTCTGGTGCCAGAGCTGCTTGAGCTCATTCAGGTCGATGGCGGGCCGGACGTCGGAGGTGCGGCTCGGCGCGACCGACGCCGCCGGGTCCGGCTCGGCCGACGCCGGTTCGACCACGTCGGGGTCGCTGGCCGGCTGACGGTCGGTCGCAGGCTCGGTGGTTGGATCGGTCGCGGTCGGTGTCGCTGGTGCAGGGGGTGCTGGCGGCCGGGACTCGAGTGCCCGCTCGAGCCGCTCGAGTCGAAGCTCGATCGCGTCAGGCCCGCCGTCGTGCGCGGGTCTCGTCACTCTGACAAGAGCCAGCTCGAGCGGCAGTCGCGGATCACCACCCTCACGCTCCTCTTCGACTGCGAGTGCGAGTAGATCGAAGAGTCGGAGTATCGTGGCCTCGCCGAGCTGGCCGGCCTGGCCACGGAGCCGAGCCCCGGCCTCTTCGGTCACCGGCAGGCTCGCGGGCACGACCTCGAGGTGCTGCAGCAGCAGCAGCCGGCGCAGGTGCTCGAGTAGGTCGGTTACGACGCGCCCAAGGTCCTGTCCCTGTTCCGCAAGCTCTTCGATGAACGTGAGAGCGCCGGGTGTGTCGCCGTCGACGATCAGGTCGACGAGCCGGAACAACGCGGCCTCTTCGACCACCCCTAGGACGCGGAGAACGGCCGGAACGTCGACCGTTCCACCGGTGGCAGCGGCGAGCTGGTCGAATGTCGAGATCGCGTCTCGGAAGCTGCCTCGGCCCGACTGCGCGATCTGCGCGAGCGCCGCGTCGGGTGCTTCGATCTGTTCGCTGTCGGCGATCCGCCTCAGCACGTTGGTGATCTCTGGCAGTCTGGGTCGCGCGAACTGGAGGGTCTGGCAGCGTGAGCGGACGGTCGCGAGCATCTTGTCGAGCTCTGTCGTGCAGAAGATGAACACGAGGTGGGGCGGAGGTTCCTCGATCAGCTTGAGTAGGGCGTTGAAGGCGTCCTTTGTGAGCTGGTGCGCCTCGTCGAGGATGTAGATCTTGAACCGGCTGATTGGCTGCAGGAGCGCTCGCTCACGTATCTCGCGCACGTCGTCGATGCCGCGCTGCGATGCCGCGTCCATCTCGATCACGTCGAGGGAGGTCCCCGCGGCGATCGACACGCACGACGCACACTTGCCGCATGGGGTCGCCGTCGGACCGTCGACACAGTTGAGTGCCGTGGCGAGGATCCGCGCGAGCGAGGTCTTGCCGGTCCCGCGCGGGCCCGAGAACAGGTACGCCTGGCGCAGCCGGTCGTTCGCTATCGCGTTGCGCAGCGTGCGTACGACGTCGTCTTGACCGACGACGTCGTCGAAGTTCTGTGGTCGATACTTGCGGTAGAGAGCGGTGCTCACGGGGTACGCAGATCCGGTAGCCGCCCGTGCGCGACGCACGGCGGATCAGACCGTACGCATGCTAGATGAGCGCTGCGATCCACGACGGCTCGTCGAGGGTATGGAGAGAAAAAACGGTCGCGCACCGTCCGTCGTGAGTTCGTACTGCGGCGGTGCCGGCCACGTTCGCTCGAGCCAGGCTACTCCGCGGCACCCGGGAGACGCCGCTTAGCGCTGCTTCCTTCCGGACCTGACGCGGTTCACAGGCTCCCGTCGCGCGGAACCTGGCCGTCATAGCTCACGTGGCAAAGCCCTACCTCAGAAACATTCCCCCTAGGGACGGAGTTCAGCCCCGCTCGAGCGGATTGCGGGTTCAGGGAACCGCTAGCTCCCCACCTAGCGCGACCGAACGCGGATGCTACCAGCGCGCATCCAGCCCAGGACGGCGCCTGGCATTCCGGCCAGCGCGACATGCGGCGCGTTGACGAGCGCGACGCCGAGGATCGTGAGACCCATGCCCAGGAGCACGACGCCGGCCGGAGGATTCCCGCGAACGATCTCGGTCAAGATCGCGATGGTCGGGATCAGGAACAGCCAGGCTGAGGCGCGCGCGGCCGGAAGCTGTTTCAGCGACGCGAAGAACAGGATCGTCGCGAGCGCCGCGACCGGGCCGATCCACACGACCGATACCCAGAGCTCGGCTGATGACCAGTCAGTGTCATCGAAGCCGTTGAGAGCGAGCGCGAGTGGGAACAGCAGTCCGCCCGCGACGACGTATTGCACTGCCGTGATGCCGGCCATGTCGACGTCGTCGTGGCGTTGGGCCACATGGCGCAGGAGCATCGTTCCGAGCGCCCAGCCGAGCGCGGCGGTGAGCGCAAACGCAACGCCGCTGAGCAGCGCCGTTCGCGAGAAGCTGCCGCCGAGTTGGGCGGAGACCATGAGGGCGACACCGGCAAAGCCGAGTGGGAGCCCGACGAGTCCGCGCGGAGTCAGGCGTTCGCTGAGAAGGATCCAGGCGAGCACGGCGACCATCAACGGCGGCGTGTTGACGAGCACCGCGGTGTTGCCCGCGCCGATCCGAGAAATCGCCTCGGTCAGGCCGAACTGGAAGAACGCCACCATGATCAGGCCGGTGATCACCGCCCAGAACAGAAGCCGCCCGCGCGGGATGCGGCCGCCCAGGAGCGGCAGCGCGAGGAGCAGGATCGGGATCGCCGGGGCAGTCCGCAGGCCGGCGACCGTCAAGGGGGGCGCGTGGCTCGAGGCGACCGCGATGGGCCACCACCCGATTCCCCACATGAGAACCGCAGCTCCCAACAGGACGAAGGGGCCCACGGCGGGGAGGGACATCGCCGCTCGGCCCATCGACGAGACTCTAGAGGCCGCGTCGCAGGGTCGTTGCTACGATCGGCCCGGTCTGGGCGCATAGCTCAGCGGGAGAGCGCCCGCCTCACACGCGGGAGGTCGCTGGTTCGATCCCAGCTGCGCCCATCGCAAGAACCGCTGGAAGCCGACTGAGTTGCGCCAGGGCGCGCACGCCGCGCCGCGCCTCTT
>JAUVPB010000198.1 GCA_030598925.1 Actinomycetes bacterium | reverse complement strand
CTGGGAGAGCCCGGCCTCTGTTGTGGGCGCCGCGTTCGACGAATCGGTAGGGGAAACCGATCTGCTCGCCACTCGCAACCTCGTTGCTCAGCAACTGAAGAAGTCGGCTCCGACTCTCAAGACTGTGTTCGCCGAGACGGAGTCGTGGGACGAGCGGTTGCGCTCTATCAGCAAGCCGCTAGCCGAGGGAGCGATCGGCGTCACGTGCGACACGCCTGACCCTTCGCCTGACACCGAGCGGACGCAGGTGATCGAGGCCCTCCGACGCGCAGTAGAAAGCGCGAAGCGAGACGTCGTCGTCATTACCCCGTTCTTCGTTCCCTCCGACGTCGACATCGAGTGGTACCAGCGGCTCGTCGATCGAGGAGTCCGTGTTCGCGTCCTGACCAACTCGCTGGCGTCCAATCAGGGAACGATCTCTAACAGCGGATTGAAGAAGCAGCGAGCGAAACTCGTGAACGCGGGCGTCGAGCTACATGAGCTTCGCACCGATGCGGCGGCGAAATCCGACTGGGAGACGCAGCCACAGATCGGCCGCTACCTCGGTCTCCACGCGAAGCTGTACGTGATCGACCGCGAGCGGGTGTTTCTCGGCTCGGTGAACCTCGATCCTCGCTCGAAGTTCATCAACACGGAGATGGGCGTGTTCATCCGCAACATTGACTTCGCCGAGGAGGCAGCGGATGCGATCGTCCGGCTGATGGGATCTGATAATTCCTGGCGAGTCGAGGTCGGGCCCGACGAGCGTGTCCGGTGGCGCAGCGACACCGAGACCCTGCGCCGTCAACCCGCTCGAGGTCCGCGCCAACGAGTCGCCGACTGGTTCCTCGGCCTCATGCCGATCCGCGACTACATCTGACGCGATGCGCTGACCTGCCCGCGCGGACGCGTCAGTGAACGGCATGTGCAGGTACCCGCGCTGCGTCGACACGCTCGCGTAGGAACGTCATGTCGAGATCAGCCACGTCTGGGCAACCGACGAGGGCCAGCGCCCGCCGGATCTCCGTTCGCAGCAGTTCGAGCGAGCGCTCGACCCCTGGCTCACCGCCGGCTGCGAGTCCGTACAGGTAGGAGCGGCCTATCATGCACCCGCGCGCGCCTAGAGCGAGAGCCTTGACGACGTCCGTGCCGCGCCGAACGCCGCCGTCGAGGATGATCTCGACGGCGCCGTCGACGGCGGCCACGATGGCCGGGAGCGCGTCGAGCGCGCCGATCGCGGTATCGAGCTGTCGACCACCATGGTTCGACACGATGACACCGTCGACACCAAGGTCGGCAGCACGCCGTGCGTCCTCGGGGCGCGAGATGCCCTTGACAGCGAACGGGCCTTCCCACTCTGAAACCATCCACGCGAGGTCATCCCACGTGACTGAAGGGTCGAACTGGCTGTTCACGTATGTCCCGAGCACGCTAGCGTCCGCGCGGCCCGCGTCGCCACGCCCAACAACGTTTTCGAAGGTCGGCCGCCGGTTGGTCAGGAAGCGCCACCACCAATTCGGATGCAAAGCGGCATCAAGAATCGCGCTGGCAGTCAGCCGCGGCGGCATCGTCATTCCGTTCCTGAGATCGCGTTCGCGCTGACCGAGCACCGGGACGTCCACGGTCAGGCACAAGGCGTGATAGCCGCTTTCGCGGCAGCGGCTGAAGAACTCGCGGACAACACCCCGATCACGCCACACGTAGATCTGGAACCAGTTGGGCCCGCTCGTTGCCGCCCCAAGATCCTCGACGGAAGTACTCGACATCGCCGAGAGCGTGTAAATCGTTCCGGCCCGGTGTGCGGCGCGGGCGACCCCGCTCTCACCATCGGGGTGGAAGAGCCGGGTCATGCCGGTTGGCGCGAGGATCACGGGGAACTCGACCGGTTGGCCGAGAACAGTCGTCGCCAGACGCACATCAGCAACGTCGACGAGCGTTCTCGGTAGGAGGTCGTAGCGATCGAAGCCGGTGCTGTTGCGCTGCATCGTGGTCTCGTCCTCGGCGCCGCCGTCGGCGAAGTCGAAGACCGCTCGCGGGAGGCGCCGCTTCGCTGCCCGCCGCAGATCGGCGACGGAATGGCACCGAGCGAGGCGCCGCTGCGTCAACGTGTTCACGCTCCTAACCTTAGAGTTCGTTCGAGCGCGGGTCCACGACGAGGAGGCGCCCCTCCGTCAGATCGCGCATCGCGTAGCGGACGCCCTCCCGACCACCGGAAATCAGCAGCGGCCGCGCAGTAGTGGCCAGCGTCTCAACGGCCTCTGCTTCGGCGGACGAGTTGATGACCATCGCTCTCTTCGTGGCGGCGCGTCACACGACGCGGTTGAGCAGGTCCTGCCCGTCGCGCAGCCGTCGGCAGTTGTCGGCGGCAATTGCGAAGCTGCGCTCGAAGGTTTCCGGCGTCAGCCAGGCGACGTGGGGCGCGAGCGCCACGTTCTCGAAGGAAAGCAGCGGGTTCGTTGGGTCAACGGGCTCGGCTGCGAACACATCGAGCCCTGCCGCCCGTAGCTGCCCACTCGCAAGCGCGGCCACGAGCGCAGGCTCGTCGACGAGACCGCCCCGCGCAGTGTTCACGAGTATGGCGCCCGGCTTCATCTGGGACAGGGTGTCGGCGTTGATGAGTCGCTCGGTCTGAGGTGTCTGCGGCACATGCAACGAGACGACGTCGGACTCCGCCAGCAGCTGGGGCAACTCGCGCCACTCCCCAACTGCGTCATCATGCCGCCGCGTTGCCGTGTACAGAACGCGTGCGCCGAGTGCTTGGAGAATCGGCGCGAGGATGCGAGGAACCGCTCCGTACCCAACCAACCCGACCGTGCGTCCGCCGAGTTCGCCGAGTGTGTCCGGCAGCTCACCGCCCAGCGACCAGCCTTCCCCGGCTCTGGTACCGCGGTCGTAGGTGCTCGAACGGCGAAGCGCGCCGAGCATGAGCAGTAGCGCGAACTCGGCGACCGCCCGGCTGTTAGTGCCCGGCAGGTTGCAGACCGCGATCTCCCGCTCCAGCGCCGCCTCCACGTCAATCGTGTTGAGGCCCACTCCAATCTTCTGAATGAGCCGCAGCCTTGGCGCCCCGTCGATTACTTCTGCGGTCACTGGTTTCAAGACGTGCCACAGGACCTCGGTCGCGGTCATCAGCTCGGCGAACCGAGCTTCGTCACTCTCGGGGCAGTCCTCGACCGCCAGGTCGTTGCCGGCCGCGTCGTTCAGCCTTGCCCGAAGACCCGGTCCGGCGGGGTAGTGAAAGACCACTTTGATGTGAGGATCGTATTCCTTGGCGAGGTGGATCGTGTCTCTCGCACAACCGATCGTCCGGTGAGTGGCGACCAGCGCAGCAGCTCATCTAGCTCGCAGTCCTGGCTGGAGCTGGCGCCAAGTCTGTGACGTCATCGTGCGGCCGTCACGCGTCTGCCGCTGACTCCGGGCCGAGGAGGCGGCGTCCCTCCTCGGTGATGCTCGCATCGAACGCCTCCCAGTCTGAGAAACCCACGGTCGCCTGGCGCTCCTCCCACGTGAACATCTCATCGAGCAGCGACGCAGAGCTTCCCGTCTGCCGGAGCACCGACAAACCTCGCTCGACGGCGTATGAGGCGACCCGCAAGGCGAAGTTGGCGTACAAAGCTATGCGGTAGCCCATCTCCTCGATCTCCGACGCCGGCAACAGCGGTGTTAGTCCGCCCTCGACCATATCGATGAGACACGGTTTCTCCATTGCCTGCGGAATCGCGGCCATCTCCTCCCTCGTGCGCGGCGCCTCGATGTACGTGACGTCAGCGCCCGCAGCTTCGTACGCACGCGCCCGCTCGGTCGCGGCCTCGAAGCCCTCCGACGCAATCGCATCGGTACGAGCGACGAGAACAAGGTCGGGGTCCCGGCGGGCGCGTGCTGCAGCGATGAGCTTCTCGACCATCTCGGCGAGCGGGACGATCCTCTTCCCTTCGAAATGACCACACCGTTTGGGAGACACCTGGTCCTCGAGCACGAGTCCGGCAACGCCGGCATCTTCTAGCTCGCGAACCGTGCGATGGACGTTGAGGTGATTGCCGTAGCCCGTGTCGGCGTCCGCCATGACAGGAACACGGACAGCCGACGTCACGTAGCGGGTCATCGTCACCGTCTCGGTCAGGGTGGTCAGACCGATGTCGGGCGTGCCCAGCAGCGTGTTGGCGAAACCACCGCCGGTCGTGAATACGATCTGGAAGCCCGCTCGCTCGGCCTGTTTCGCAACAAACGCGTTGGTCACGCCCGGGACGACGTGGAGGTTCGGCTCGGCGAGCAGTTCGCGCAGGACGCGCCTCGGGGAGGTGAGCTTGGTCATCATGCAGCCACGGCGGGAGGCCGGCGAAGGTACAGGCCGTGTCCTTCGGGGCCAACCACCTGGCCGTCGCGCATTACGATCACGCCGCGTGAGACCGTGACCGTCGGCCAGCCGCGAAGCGTGCGCCCTTCGTAGGGTGAGAAGTCTGACGCCGAGCCGAGCATTTCCGCGGGAACGGTCTGCTCGAGCTCGAGATCGACAACGACGAAGTCGGCGTCGCAACCTGGAAGAAGCTGACCTTTCTGCGCGAGCCCAAAGATCTGGGCTGGTCTCGTCGAGGTGACCGCGGCCACGCGCGCCAGTGGCACCCTGCCGCCGTTGACACCTTCCGAGAGCAGCGCCGGCAGGATCGTCGCGATGCCGGGAAAGCCGAGGCGTGCGTCCCAGACGGTCCCCTGCTTTTCCGAGCGCATGACGGCGACGTGATCGGAGCCCACCGCATCGAGCTCGCCGGTCTCGAGCGCCCGCCAGAGAGCCTCGCCGTGCTCGGATGCGCGCACGGGCGGAAGCACCTTCAGCAGATTCCCGGCAGCGGAGTCGCAGGACTCCGTCAAATAGTGGGCCTCGGTCTCGATGAACACGTCGGCGCCTGCGTGTCGCGCCTCGATGAGGCTCTCGACTCCATCGCTAGATGTGACGTGAACGACGTAGAGAGGGCACTCAGCGACCCCGGCGAGATACGTAGCTCGTTTGATCGCCTCGGCCTCGACCACTGGCGGGCGCGTGTCCGCGAAGGCTGCGAGCCCGTCCCTGTCGGTTGTGCGCACGCCCGCGAGGGCCTGGTTGGCGAGCTCCTGATTCTCGCAGTGAACGAGCATGACGCCACCGACTGAGGCGGTAGCCCGGAAGGCATCGAGGAGCTGGGCGTCGTCGATTCCCTGAATGCCGAGCTTGTAGCCCTCTTCGCCCTTGTACGCCATCAACGCCTTGAAGGACGTGAGCTCAAACTCGCGTGCGTAGTCGGGAATCGACGCAATCTGTTCGTCCGACATGAGCATGAGGTGGAACCCGAAGTCGATGT
>JAUVPB010000183.1 GCA_030598925.1 Actinomycetes bacterium | reverse complement strand
GTACGGATCGTTCATCATCAGCACGTCGCCCGGGCCGAGGTCCTCCTTCGGCCAGCGTTCGAAGAACTCGCCGAGCGGCCAGCCGAACTGTCCGGCAAGCATGCGGCCCTGGTCGTCGGCGAGCAGCGGGAAGGAGTCGTGCTCCTCGCGGATCACGGTCGAGCTCGCGGCTCGGAAGATCACGGCATCCATCTCCCGCCGGATGTTCTTGAGGGCGTTCTCGACGATGTCGATCACGATCGGGCTGTCGCGCGAGCCGTCCCGTTGCGCATCGACGAGTGGTGTGACGACGAGGTTCTCGTACGCGTCGACGTCGGCGGCGAATCCGGGGAGGACGAGCGTGGTGGTGTCCGCTTGCAGCACGACCGCCGGGCCCTCGAGGCGGTGTCCTGGCCCAAGCAGATCGCGGTCGTAGAGGACAGCGTCGTGCCAGCCGCCTCCGTGGTAGACGGGCTGTGTGCCGATCCGCGCGTCACCGACACTGCGCTCCGCGCCAGGCCGCGGCGGCGGGTCATCGAGGGCCGAGGCGCCGAGTGCGATAGCGCGCAGATTCACCGATTCGCAGACGGTGTCGAGCTGGAATCCGTACTCCCGCTCGTGCTGCGCCGCGAACTCCGCTGTCACGCGGTCGAGATCGACGCCATCGAGTGTGACGGTGACCGGAATCTCGAGCCCCTGCTTGTTGTAGCGAACGTCGAGCTCGAGCCTGATCTCGCGATCGCTCGCCGTCACGCCCTCCTGGTCGAGCCACGCGTCAGCTCTCGTCGCGAGCGATCGCAACCGGTCGTGCAACTCGCCCGTCGAGAGCTGGTCGAAGCGCCGAATGTACGTCTCGGCGAACTCGCTGCGGAACGGGGAACAGGCGTCGCCGAGCGCGCACAGCACGCCTGGCGTTCTCGGCACGATCACGGGGAAACAGCCCATCAGCTCGGCGAGCGCGTTCGCGTGCAGGGGCCCGGCGCCGCCGAACGCGACCAGCGCGAACTCTCGCGGGTCGTGACCTTTCTCGACCGACACGAGGCGCAGGGCGCCGACCATGCTCTCGTTCACCACGTCGATGATTCCCTCAGCGGCCTCCTCGAGCGTAAGACCCATGGCTTCGGCGACCCGGCCGACGGCCGCACGCGCGTGGGCGACGTCGAGGGTCATTGCGCCACCGAGGAGCTGTGTTGGCAGGTACCCGAGCACGAGGTTCGCGTCGGTCACCGTCGCCTCTTCGCCGCCGCGTCCGTAGGCAGCCGGGCCAGGATCGGCGCCAGCGCTCTGCGGGCCAACGCGCAACGCGCCCGTCGCCTCGGGCACGTGGGCGATCGATCCGCCCCCTGCACCGACCGAGCGCACGTCGATCGTCGGCGCCTTCAGGGGAAACTGGCCGAGTTGGGTCTCCCGCGTGATGGCCGGCTCGCCCTCGAGTGCGAGGGCGACATCCGTCGAGGTGCCGCCCATGTCGAGCGACAGGAAGCTCGGAAAGCCCGCTGCGCGAGCGACGCGGGCGGCTCCGGCGACGCCACCGGCGGGACCGGAGAACAGGGTGTGCACGGGCTTCTCGGTCGCGGCCTCGACGCTCATCAGCCCGCCGTCCGAGCGAAGAATCGACAGCGAACCATCGATCCCGGCCTCCTTGAGATCCGCGCCGAGCCGGTCGACGTAGGCGCGCATCATCGGGCGCACGTGTGCGTTCATCACGACGACGTTCGTGCGCTCGTACTCGCGGAACTCAGGCAGCACATCTGACGAGAGGGACACATCGAGGTGCGGCGCAAGCTCGGTGACCAGCTCGCGCAGCCGGCGCTCGTGCACGGGGTTGGCGTAGGCGTGCAGGAGCGAGACGGCGATCGACTCAACGCCATTCCCGATCAGCTCGGTGATCGCCGCGCGAGCCTGCTGCTCGTCGAGGGGGACGACGATGTCGCCTTCCGCAGCGAGCCTCTCTGGAATACCCCGGGTGTTCTCGATCGCCGCAAGCGGCTCCGGTTTGATCATCGTCACCCAGCCGGCTAGAGGGCCGGGCGTCTCACCGCGCGCGAGGTGAAGCACCTGCTCGAAGCCTTGGGTTGTCAGCAGTCCGACGAGTGCGCCCCGGCCGGTGAGGACGGCGTTGGTCGCCACCGTGGTGCCATGCATCACGTGGTTGATCGCCGACGGGGGGTGACCGGAGTCGGCGAGCAGACGCTCGACGCCGTCGCGGGCAGCTCGCTCTGGCTCGCCGGGCGTCGACGGCACCTTCGTCAGATGTGTCTTGCCCGTGTCCTCTTCGACGAGAAGGAGGTCAGTGAACGTGCCGCCGATGTCGATGCCGACGCGCAGCGCGGCCGTTCGGCTTGTCACGAAGCACGAACGGCAGCTGTGTCCGCCCGCGCGAGCGCGTCACCGCGATGCTCCCGCCAGATCGTGAGCGCCTCATCCGCTGTGCAGACGTCGTGCCGCCGGCGCTGGACGAGGAGTGACGCCTCATGCTGCTCCTGGTCGAAGGCCGCCACGCAGTCTTCGATCAGGACGTTGTAGTAGTCGTGGTAGGCCGCGTCGCGATACGTGGCCTCGATGCAGCCCGGCGTCTGCTCGCCGATCACGACCACCGTCTCGACGCCGTTCGAGCGCAGGATCAGGTCGAGGTCGGTATTGCGGAACGCGCTTGAGCGGTGTTTCGTCACGATCGGTTCGCCCGGGATGGGAGCCACTTCGGGTGAGAACTCGGCACCCCAGGTTCCTTCGAGGAAGAAGTCCGACTGCACGATCTCACCCTTGGCGCGGAGCCACGAGGGCGAGTCGCTGCGCCCGTCGGGCAGCGTGATCGTCTGGATGTGGATGATCAGTACATCGAGCTGGCGTGCTTCCTCGAGCAAGGCCTGGCAATGAGGAAGCAGCGCAACCATTCCCGAGATGTCGTTGCCAGCCTGGGCGAGCATCCCGTCCGGATGCATCGCGTCGTTCTGCATGTCGACCGAGACGACCGCGCACACGTCGGGCTCGAGCACCTCGGCGAGACTCTCTCGAATCAGTTTCCCGAACAGCTCCCGCATTCGATACTCCCTCGTGTCGCGTCTCTGAAATGCCCTGAAATAATGGCAGACGTGGGGTACCGATGATTTCTGTCGCCGTCGACGTGGGTGGAACGTTCACCGACGTCGTGGCCGTCAACAGCGAGACCGGCGAGCTCGACGTCGTCAAGGTCCCGACGTCGACGGCGCGACTTGCGGACGGTGTGCTCGAAGGCACGCGCGACGTGCTTGAGCGAGCAGGCGCGAAACCGCAGGACGTGACGCGCTTCGTCCATGGGACGACGGTCGGAACGAACGCCGTCCTCGAGCGCCGAGGCGCCACGGTAGGCCTCCTGATGACCGAGGGGTTCGAGGACGTCCTCGAGATCGGGCGCACCCGGCGTCGGATCCTCTACGACCTCAATATCGACAGGCAGACGCCCACGTTCGTCGCTCCTCGTAGGCGACGTCTGGGCGTACGCGAACGCATCGGAGCCGACGGCGACGTCGTCGTGGCGCTCGACGAGACCCAGGCCCTCACTGCCGTTGATGCTCTCCTCGCGGCGGGCGTGGACGCGATCGCGGTCTGCTTCCTCCACGCGTACAGGAACGACGCGCACGAGTTGCGCGTGCGCGAGTTGGTTCACGAGCGCGTTCCCTCGCTGAGCGTGTCGCTTTCGAGTGAGGTCGACCCGCTGTTCCGCGAGTACGAACGTGCGGTCGTGACGTGCTTTGACGCGTATCTGGGCCCTGCTGTTCGGAGCTACCTGGCGGAGCTCGAAGCGCGCTTGGAGGAGGCGGGCGTGGTCTGCCCGCTGCAGGTCATGCAGTCTCGCGGTGGGCTCGCCTCGGCCGAGCATGCGGCGAGACGACCGGTCACGCTGTTGCTGTCCGGGCCGGCGGCCGGCGTTGTGGGTGCGAACGTCGCGGCGCGGCGATCGGGCATCGCTGACGTGGCGACGCTCGATGTCGGAGGCACGAGCGCCGATGTCGCGCTTGTTCACGACGGTCGGCCCGCGGTGACAACAGAAGGTGGCATCGCTGAGTTCCCGTTGCGCATTCCGCTTGTCGACGTCTCGACGATCGGCGCCGGCGGGGGCTCGATCGCCTGGCTCGACAAGAGCGGCGGCCTCAGGGTCGGGCCACGCTCCGCCGGCGCTCATCCAGGCCCGATCTGTTACCGGCGCGGTGGGACCGAGCCGACCGTGACTGACGCACTGCTCGTGCTGGGCCATCTCGGAGCAGGCGCCTTGGCGGGTGGAACGCTGACTCTCGAAACCGGGGCGGCCCGGGACGCGTACGCGACGCTAGGAAGGTCGCTCGGTCTCGAGCCAGAAGCGGCGGCCGCGGGTGTCCTCCGCGTTGCGACCATGCGCATGGTCGATCAGACCCGGCTTGTTTCGGTCGGTCGCGGTCACGATCCGCGGCGCTTCGCGCTCGTCGCGCTGGGGGGTGCCGGCCCCGCGTTCGCCGGACGTGTGGCGGCCGAGCTCGGGATCGCACGCGTCCTGATCCCCCCGGTGCCGGGCGCTCTGTCAGCGCTCGGGCTGCTCAGCGCGCCGATCGAGCACGAGCAAGCCGAGACCGTTGTTGTGCGCCCGGGCGATGCGAACCCAGCCGACCTCGAAGCAACGTTCGAGCGCCTCGAGCTCGCGGTTGCGTCTCTCATGAGCGGTGAAGGCGCGTCTGCGGAAGGCGTCGAGACCCGACGCTCGGCCGATATGCGCTACGCCGGCCAGAGCTCGACGCTCGAGGTTGACGTTGGCGTCGGCCTGAGCAGGGCGGAACTTGAGCGCACGTCGGCCGCGTTCCACGACCGCCATCAGAACGTCCACGGCCACGCCCAACCGGGCAAAGCCGTCGAGCTGGTCAATCTGCGAGTCGTGCAGTCGTGGCGTCCCGAGGAGCAGGTTCTCGAGCTACGCGCCGCCGAACACGAACATCGTGCGACCCGCGTCGCATGGTTCGACGGGCGTCCCCACGACACGCCGGTCGTTGCCCGCGACGCACTGGCCCGCGAACGCGAGGGGCCGCTGATCGTCGAGCAGCCCGACACGACGGTCATCGTCGAGCCGGGTCACCGCATCGTTCCGCTTGTCGACGGGAACCTCGCTCTGGTGATCGGATGAACGTCGATCCGGTCACGCTCGAGGTGATCCGCAACCGGCTCGAGACGGTCGCCGACGAGATGGAGCTGACGCTACTGCGCACCTCCCATTCCGCGATCGTCAAGGAGGCCCTCGACGCCTCGGCTGCTCTCTTCGACGCAGAGGGCAACCAGGTCGCTCAGGCCGCTGCGGCTCCGATTCACCTGGGCATGCTTGTTCCCGCTGTCGGCTCGCTGCTGGCGAGTTTTCCGGTGGCGTCGATGAGCGCCGGCGACGTCTACGTTCTCAACGATCCGTTCGCGGGCGGCGCCCACCTGCCGGATCTCGTGATGCTGTCACCCGTGTTCGTGGACGGTGTGGTCGTCGCGCTGTCTGTCTGCGTGACGCATCACCAGGAGATCGGGGGCCAGAGCCCGGGCTCGACGCCGATGGGCGCGACGGAGATCTTCCAGGAAGGGTTGCGCATTCCGCCCGTCGCTCTGTACACGGCCGGCAAGCCGAACGACACTCTGCTCGACGTGCTCGCGGCAAACGTGCGCGTACCGCGCAACGTTCTGGGAGATCTCGACGGCCAGCTCGCCGCCTGCGCGATCGGCCGGCGCGGAGTCGAGGAGCTTGTCGATCG
>JAUVPB010000333.1 GCA_030598925.1 Actinomycetes bacterium | reverse complement strand
TCGAGCAGCGTTCGCGGAAAGCGGTCGAGCCGGAACGGATCGAGTATCGAGGGCCGCTCGCCGCTCACGATGAAGTCGGCCATCGTCCTGCCGGCCGGTGGCGCGAGCGTGACGCCGAGCATCGAGTAGCCGGTCGCCAGGAACGTGTTCTCGTAGGGAGCCGCGCGATCGAGCACCGGGAGGCCGTCGGCGACCATCGGGCGCAGGCCAGCCCAGACGTCCTCGGGCTCGTCCGACTCGAGCTCGCTCAGGTACTCGCGGGCGAGGCGGAAGACCGTCTGGACGCGTCGCTCGTCGATCTGGGTGTTGTAGCCGCCGAACTCCATCGTGCCCGCGAGTCGGAGGCGATCACCGAGCGGCGTCGCGCCCGCGTGGATGTCGCTGAACAGGATCCCGTGGCGCGGCATCACCTCGGGTCGGATCAGGAAGCTATAGCCCTTGCCGGGCTCCATCGGAAAGTGCACGCCCAGCTTCGCCGCGAGCGGACGTGTCCACGAGCCGGCCGCGAGCAGGAACGCGTCGCTCTCGATCTCCCCCTGGGTGGTGCGGACCGCGCGCACCCGCTGACCGGCCACGTCGAAGCCGGTCACGGACGCCCCCTCGACGATCTCGACACCGTCACGGAGCACTGCGTCCGCCACGCCTCGCGTGTAGCTCACGGGCTCGACGTGCCAGTGCTCGGCAATCGGAAACCCTGCCTGCACGCGATCGGAGAGCGCAGGCTCGTACTCGTGTAGCTCGTCGCCGACCATGAGCGAGTCGGGAATCTCGTAGCCGTGCTTGCGCATCGGCTTCAGGCTCTCGAGCACCTTCGCAGCCGAGCGTGTGTCGCCCGCGGCGCAGAGCATGCCCTGCCGGTACAGCTCGAACTCGACGCCGGTGTTCATCATCGCGTCGAGCAGCTCGAACACGTCTCGGCTCAGGTGAGCGAGTGCTGCCGTGCCGTGCGCGAAGGAGCGTGCGTTGCAGTACCGTCGGAAATGGAGCAGCCACGGGGCTAGACGTGGCACGTAGCCAGGTTTGAAGTAGAGCGATGAGTCGGGATCGAAGAGCGACTTGATCCCGTACGTCGTCAGCCCCGGTTCCGGCAGAGGCCCAGCCTGAGCGGGACAGATCCAGCCGCCGTTCCCGAACGACGCGGCACGTGAGCTCCCGACCTTGTCGCCGTCGACTACGACCACATCGATGTCTTGTTGGCGCAGGTAGTAGGCGGCGAAGAGTCCAGCGATGCCCGCGCCGATAACCGCCACACGTCGTGGTGCGGTCACGTCGTGTCGTTCCGCATGTGCGCCGCCGAGTCGACCATCGGTCCCGCCACGCTATCTCTCCTGACGACCAGCCGCGAGGAGCGCGATCAGCCCGCCTGGGCTCGGAGCGAACGAGCCGGTCGAAGGGATGACGGATAGCGTGTTCGCGTCATGGTGCGCGATCGCGGAGGTGGCGGATGAAGTTCGGGTTCTCGATCCCGATGGGCATGCTCGAGCCCGACACGATCGTGCGAACAGCACGACGCGGCGAAGAGCTCGGGTTCAGCTACGTCTCGGTGCCGGACCACACTGTCATTCCGCGTCGCATCGAGTCGTCGTACCCCTACAGCGAGTCGGGCGGGTTTCCTGGGGGTCCGGGCCCGGCGATGGATCAGCTTTCGGTGCTGGCGTTCCTGGCCGCGGCGACGACATCGATCCGCCTGCTGACCTCGGTCCTGGTCCTGCCGATCCGTAACCCGATGGTCATGGCGAACCAACTGGCCACGATCGACGTGCTGTCGGGGGGCAGGCTGACGGCTGGGTGCGGAGTCGGCTGGCTGCGCGAGGAGTTCGAGGCCGCCGGTGTGGAACTGTTCGATGCGAGGGCCGCCGTGAGCACCGAGTACATCCGCGCCTTCCGCGAGCTGTGGTCGAGTGAGGATCCGACCTTCGATGGCGAGTACGTGCAGTT